>CAZCWF010000026.1:0-4880 GCA_964502305.1 uncultured Gammaproteobacteria bacterium
GGAAAATGGGACAGTTCTGTCTCTCGATCCAACATCAAACTCCCTTTGGGAATTATTAAAACCGACATTTCCTCAGTCTTACTCGACAAAGATATTGAAGAAGACCGTCGTCTTTTTTATGTTGCCTTAACCCGAGCCAAAAACCAGATTTATCTTTCTTATGCTAAATTCAATGATTCTGGCAAAGAATTATTGCCGTCAATTTTTATCAATGAAATTGATCCATCTTTAATTCAAAAAGTTTCTTCTGGCCTTAATACCGAAGCTCCAGCTCTCCAATCTATTTTTACCCCCAGCACCCCCCGGCTAATTTCTTTTGATCTCAGAAGTTATCTAAAAAATTATCTGGCCACCCAATATCGTTTCAATATTACTCATCTAAACTCTTATCTCAAATGTCCTTTGTGTTTTTTCTTTAAAACTATTTTGCGCTTGCCTGAGAAAAAAGGCTTAAGCGCCTCGTTCGGTACCAGCGTCCACGCCGCTTTAAATTATCTTTTTAATGTCTATAAAAATAAAAATACCCTAATTCCTCTAGAAAAATTCATTTCTATTTTTCAAGACAATCTTCAAAAACAGAATCTTTCTTCTGCTGATTTTGATTTATTACTCGCCAAAGGCAAACCGATTTTGACAGATTATTACCAACATTATCAAAATGATTTTAATGGTAACTGTTTTACCGAACATGATTTCAAATTTTACAACGCTCGTTTAGGTGATATCCCTTTAACCGGTAAAATAGATAAAATTGAACTTATTGATGGTAAAAATGTTAATGTTGTTGATTTTAAAACCGGTAAACCCGATTCTAAATATCAGCAGCTTTCCTCAGACGGTGATTATTTCCGTCAGTTAGTTTTTTATAAACTTTTATGCCAGCAATCTGTCGGTTTTCCTTATCATGTCCAGTCGGGGACTATTGATTTTATCGAAAAAGACAATCGTGGCAATTTCAAAAAGGTTGATTTCCAAATTACCGACGATCATGTAACTGAATTATCCAAACTCATTACCGATACTTATCAAAAAATTCTTAATCTAAATTTTGCCCCGTCCGAAAAATGCGACGACCCTGACCATCTTCACTATTTATTCGAAAAATATTTTAAATAACTTCAACCAGCTCCGCCGCCGCCTCCGCCACCGCCACCTCCACCGCCACCAGACGAACTTCCTGATGACCCTGCACCCGAAGCTCCATAAGTTGATGTAGCCGCCGAAGAAATACTATTAATTGCCGAAGAAATAGAATTAATCGTCGCTGAAAAATCACCAATATTATCAATATTAGTCGTCCCTCCCCAATAACTTATTACTACTGACTGGTTACCAATATCGTTAAACTGAATTGGTAACTGGCTCAAAGTTTTCATCGAAACTCCTAAAGCTGTTCCGTAAACTAAATATTTTTCCCATAAAACTATTGAATCAATTGGGTCGTGTTTAGTTAGCCGATATTCTAGCAAATGTTTCTTAAACGCTTTCCAATTTGCCGCTTCTAACATCCCTTTTTCGGTTCGTTTTTCTTTAAATAAAATTAGTAAAACTACTATCACCATCATTATCGTCAGAAGTGAAAAAAAGACCATACTGATCACTAATAACACTGGTAACTTAGTTATATTTATTCCTCCAACCATCAGCTCTAACATCATTAATATTATTAAAATGGCGATTGTCTTCCCTGGTTTAAATTTTTGATGACTTTCGTTATCAAAATAATTCTGTTTCAAATTTTCTGTTAAAACAATCTCAGGTAATTTTCTAAAAAAACTACTTGCTTGATATCTATTCCGAGAACACCAAACAGATATTGTTTTAAGTCGAAGTGTCTCAATTGTCTTGCCATCATTGAGAATAGACGTTTTATTTATTTTTTGTAAAAAATCCCAAACCGCGGTCTCTATTTTTGATAATCCACTGGCGCTTTCCTTTAGAAAAGCTAAATAATATTCATAATCTTTATTAAAAAGCCCAACCTTATTTTCACTTCTAACTATTTTGCAATATCTTTGTTGCACCAAAGCCAAAACAGTTGCTGCAAAAGATTTGGGTGTACTAATTTTTGTTCCTGCGATTAGTTGTTCGATTTGGGCTGGTGAAATGTCACTTGGTGGCTCCCATAGTCGACCTGACAAGGTTGCCTTTGGTAGCTTTCTATCTTTCCCATATTTAACAAAATTTCCAACTTCCCTTATAAAAAAGAATATTCCAGCTCCAAAAATAAAAACCGACAACCATAATAATCCCTTCTCTTTCTTTTTCAATAAAACTGTCTCCTTAATAAATTGTTTTTCTTCATTTTGGATTTCAGACTTAGTCATGTTCCCTATAACACCAGCGACAAATGTTTCTTTTGGTAATAAAATTCTTCCTTCAAAGAAAGTTCCTGGGAACAAGTTCCCCACAGTAAATCTCACCGTGGAGTTATCAGGAATACTAACTAATCCATTTAGCGGTCCATGAGCCCAAGCTTGAATTTGATCTCCATCAATTCCTTCTGGTAAGTCTACTTCAATATTTATATTATTTTGATTAATTTCCCAATCCTTACCTATAAATTTCCAATACACTTCAGCTATATCATTGTGTAAAGTTACTGCGTTTTTAACCGTATATTTAATTGTAAAAGTTTTTCCTTCATCTGCCGCTCTATAAAACCATTTTAGATAATCCTTGTCTAATTCTTTTTTTATATAAAAACTAGACTCAGGTCGAGAAGAATCATAAGTTTGGTTCTTATTTAAATCCAATTCCTCATAGCAATTATTCTCATCGCAAACTTGAAAATTATCTAATTTATAAAGTTGGTTTCGTTGTCCTTGCTTGTTTATATATTCGTAAGCAAATGTATAACTCCCATTAAAATTAAATCTTCTTTTTTCCAAAACATCCATTGATCCATCGGTTTTCAACTCAGCCTTAATTTCCACATTATCTATAGAGTAATATTTATCGGCTGCTTCTATCGGAACTTTTATTAAAAACAAAAACCCAAACAGCCCTAATAAACCAAACCATAGCTTTCTCGTTCTCATACCTATACTATAATCAACTATGAAACTCAAAATCAAGCGATTCGACAAAACCTTGCCATTACCTGTTCACAAAACTACCGGTGCTGCTGCCGTTGATTTATATTCCCGAATCGATATTGACATTAAACCAAAAGAGATTGTTTATATTCCAATGAACGTTGCTCTCAAAATTCCCGATGGTTATTTTGTTATGTTAGCCGCTCGAAGCTCTACTCACAAAATGGGTATTATGCCTATAAATGGAATTGGTGTTATGGATTGTGACTATTGCGGTGACACTGACGAATATCATTTTGCTGCATATAATTTCACCGAAAATACAGTAAAAATAGAAAAAGGCACTCGATTATGTCAACTAGTTTTAATTAAATATGAAAACTTTGAATTTGATGAAGTCGATCAGATGGCAGACCCCTCCCGCGGTGGTTTCGGTACTACCGGTAATAAATAGCTATCTTACTTGATATTTTCCCATATAGACCTATAATAAAACTGAGTGATATCTTTGGCCTAGAGATATTTATTCAGCCCCTTAGAAAAAATAATTAGGAGTGGAAAAAAGTAATGAAGGATTATCTTAATATCCTTGTTACAGAGACCCCTTGCGGAACAAGATTTACAGTAAGCAATGAGATATCTAAAGCAAATTTCCGTAATTATATGGCAGATTCTTTTTATGTTGATGTCGGTTGCGAAGTAGGTTCTCTTGGCGAAGAGATAATTGACTCTGTACAAAGAATCATTCCCTTTACAGAGATTGATCTTTTTCCTCACGAAATAATACTTTACCCCATAATGAGACTTTCCGGCGACACGATCCAGCGAATTACGGAGGCAATAAAAGTCGCTATCAACAGAAAATTTACACGAGTGTACAACGAGAAATTCCCGTTAGGAGATCAGTCAAAATTTAGGTTCGAAGTATCCTAATAATCTCCTACTAAAGATATATATAAAACCAGAGTGTATTGTTAGCGTAAGCTGCAATTTAGGTCCACTCTGGTATTTTTTTTGCTTTTTTACTTTCAGCCTTTTACAATCAATCTATGACTTTTGTTTATATCCTTCTTATTCTCATTCTTGCTACCCTCATTTTTCTCATCGTTAAAAACAAAAAACCTGATGATCAAAAAATTTCTCAAGATATTGCCAATTCTTTAAACCAACTTTTTCCCGAAGTTCTCAAAAACGCCAACCAACAATTAATCACTCTGGCCGATCAAAAAATCGGTACTGATTTAACCAACAAAAAGCAAGCCATCGAAGAATTGGTTAATCGGGCTTTATCGGAAATCGAGAAAAATAATAAAAAAATGGAAGAGGTGGAAAACAAACGTACTGGTTCTTTTTCCGCTTTAGTCGAACGGCTTGAAGAACAAAAAACTCTCACCAATCAACTTAAAATTACTACCGAAGGTCTCAAAAATGTTTTAAGTAACAACCAAATGCGTGGAGCTTTTGGTGAACAAGTTGCCGAAGATTTACTCAAAATGTCCGGTTTTGTCAGTGGTGTTAATTATGACAAACAAGTGACAGGGGAGTCTTCTCGCCCTGATTTTACCGTCTACATGCCCGATGGCATGAAAGTTAATGTCGATTCCAAATTCCCTTATCAAAATTTAGTCAAAATGAGCGACGCTGATGGTAAGGAAGAAAAAGAGCGTTATAAAAAAGCCTTTGAACAAGATATTAAAACCAAAATCAAAGAAGTTACCAGTCGGGAATATATTAATCCGGAGGAAAATACCGTTGACTTCGTCATTTTATTTATCCCTAATGAAATGATTTTTAGTTTTATTTACGATCGTTTTCCTAATGTCTGGCAAGATGCTATGTCTA
>CAZCWF010000026.1:4890-7757 GCA_964502305.1 uncultured Gammaproteobacteria bacterium
CTAAAAAAGTTATCCTCGCTGGTCCATTTTCGTTTACCGCAATTTTACGCATGATTCATCAAGCTTACGATAATTTCCGTTATCAAAAAAATGTGGCCACAATCATTGGTTACATTAAAAAATTTAGTGAAGAATTTGAAAATTACAATAAAGGTTTCAAAGATTTAGGCGCTCGAATTGAATCCCTTCAAAAACAATATGTTGCTGTCGACACTACCCGAACCAATCAATTAGTTAAAATCGTCAACAAAATCAAAACTGAAGAAACTACCTCTACTCCCAAACTTCATGAATAAAAAATATTTGATATTTTCAATCATATTTTGGCTCGGCTTTTTAACTTTTACTTACTTCGTTTCCCCTCAAAATCTTTGGGCAAAAATCATCTTTTTTCTTATCCTTTTGGCGACTTTTCTTTCCACTAGCTATATTTTTATCAAACAACACTGTTTTAATATTTTTATTTCTCTTTATCTAACCTCGCTATTTTTAATGCGCTTTTTCCATCAACTTTATCTGACCAATTTTGTTTTTCTTACCTGTCTTTTTGTTTGTCTTTTCTTTCTTTTTTACCAAAAATCTGATTTGCAATAATTTATCTAGAGCATTAAACTCAATCAGATTATGATTTATATATCAATATGATATTCGGTATAGATGCATTACGGCTTATTAGCCCTTCAAGAGATCACAGTTTTACAAATTTTGACAGACACTTAGCTCGTTTTGCCAGTTCAAATATCGCTGAGGCAATGTCGACAGATCCAATATGGGGTTGTCATAATAAAGAAGCGGAAAGAATACATATGGCTCAAATCCAAGCAGTACAAGACAGGTTTCCTCCGATTGGAAGAACTGCAAGTAGATTGGGAAAACCAGAAACAGAACAAGGGCAAGAAAAACTAGCCTCACTTCCAGCCACAAGAAAACCATAAAGTCTAACTCGCAATAATTTTTTAAAGTGTTATCATAAGCCAGATTTCAAAAGCGAGATCTAATTGTTTTTTTTGTTCTCTAACAATCAGTCAATCAAATTTGTTTTATATAATCCCCATTCTAAAAGAAAGGAGTGCGTCTTTAATTTTAAAATGAGAGGAGGTGTTATTGTGAATTTTTTCAGAGGGCTTTTCTTAAGGTCTGACTATACTTCCGGCATTAACAGTGGAATTGGACGTTATTACCTTAACATGGCTAATGAGAAAGAATTCCAACTGTTTATGTCGATCAGTTTGGTAGGTTGTGGGTGCCCCCATATTACCCCATTCTACCGACCCTACACCGACTAATTTCAAATCTGAATGACCGACTATACTGCTGGGTTAACACCCGATTTTAATCCAGCAGTATTTTCCTTTTGTTTTTCCCTCTTGACACCTGCTAGCAGTCCGTCTATTATATTGCTAATATGTCGGATTTAACCCAACGTCAAATCAAAATCCTTAAATGTATTACTGAGGAATTTATTGAAACCGCCTCCCCGGTTGGTTCTGAAACTCTTGAGAAAAAATTCTCTCTGGGAATTTCTTCCGCTACCATTAGAAATGAAATGGCTGCCTTAACTCAAATGGGTTTTCTTAAAAAAAGTCACTTATCTGCCGGTCGTTCACCAACTTCCATGGGTCTCAAATATTACGTTCGTAACCTCATGACTCCAAAAAATCTCTCTGTTAGCGAAGAAGTCGGTGTCAAAGAAAAAGTTTGGGATTATCGAAACGAATTTGACCGTCTTTTACGCGAATCTACCAAAGAGTTAGCTACTAAAACTCGTTCTATGGCTATTGCTACCACTGATCATGGTTTAATTTATAGTTACGGTGCTTCAAACCTTTTGGAAGAACCGGAATTTTATAATATTGATGTTACTCGAACTGTTTTGTCCTTATTAGATAATTACACTTTTTGGTTCGACATTATTAATAAAGCGGAATCTCTAAACGAAGAAAATTTTGTTCACCTCCTTATCGGCGAAGATTTAGGTATGGAACACCTAGAACCATGTGGTTTTATTTATCAAAACTATGAAGCTGGTCCTCATCGGGGGATTGTTGGTGTCGTTGGTCCAGCCCGTTTTCACTACACTCATGTGGTCCCATTAGTTGACTATTTTGCTGAATTAATTTCAAAAATTACTCGTTAATTAATCTATGGTAAAAACAAAAAGCACCCATCCGGATTTAACTGCCGCCAAAATCCAACAATTGGAAGAAAAAAATCTTCTTTTGCAAGATAAACTTAATCGGTCTTTGGCTGATTATTCTAACTTTGAAAAAAGAGTTGAATCTCAACGCCAATTGTTAGTTACTTTAGCTACCACAGCTGTAGTTACTAAAATGATCGAAGCTCTCGACGATTTTAATCTAGCCTACAGCCATCTCCAAGATCCCGGTCTTAAAATGGCTATCGACAAATTTGTTTCTACTCTCCAATCTGAAGGTGTTGAAGAAATAAATCCTGTTGATACTGAATTTGACCCAGCCTTTATGGAATGCGTCAAAATCGACCCAGGTGAAGATAATAAAGTTCTCCAAGTCCACAAATTAGGTTACAAACTTAACGGTCATGTGATTCGACCAGCCCAAGTTATCGTTGGTAAATCACAATCTTAATTTATAAATTAATAGTTAAATTTTAAAAAACATATGTCAAATAAAATAATCGGAATCGATTTAGGTACTACCAACTCCTGCGTTGCAGTGATGGAAGGTGGTAACCCTAAAGTTATCGTTAGCGCCGAAGGACGCAACACTATTCCTTCAATCGTTGAACCAGTTAAAAATTTAGTTGGAGATTTGGCTAAACGTCAAATGGTTCTTAACTCTCAAAATACTGTTTACAGTATCAAAAGATTGATGGGTCGCCGTATTGAT
>CAZCWF010000027.1:0-214 GCA_964502305.1 uncultured Gammaproteobacteria bacterium
AACTATTGTACTCATCCTTTTATGATTTTAGGCTTTGATACTAATAAAAAAGGTCAAAAAGATCTTAGTCAAGGCATTCATATAGACAATACTGCCCGCATCCAAAGTGTTGTTAAGACTGATAACCCTTTGTATCACTCCATGATTACTGAATTTGCCAAAATTACCGGAATTCCTGCAGTTATCAATACTTCATTCAACGATGCCGAACAAC
>CAZCWF010000027.1:224-3851 GCA_964502305.1 uncultured Gammaproteobacteria bacterium
TTGTCTTATTATATCCCGCATCCCAACCCTCCTTAAAACTTTTTTTGGTACCGGTATTGATTATTTGGCTATTGGTAATTTTTTGGTCAAAAAACCAAATAATAAATAATTCTAATGACTCAAGTTATCTTAATCTATCCTCCGGTTTACTACCACCAAGGGATTCCTCAAACACTCGATGTTAGTTACCCCCCATTGGGTATTCTTTATTTAGCCGCCACTCTAGAAAAAAACAATATTTCAGTAAAAGTTATTGACGCTGGAGCTGAAAAACAAAATCTTAATGAAACTCTGAAAATTATCAAAAAAGAAAAACCGATTATTGTCGGTATTTCAGCCATGACACCTCTTTTACAAGGAGCCGTTACCTTAGCTAAAAAAATTAAAAAAACTAATAAAGATACTAAAATATGTTTAGGAGGACCACACATTAGTGCCGACCCAAATTTTATAAAACGAATTAAATTTTTTGATTTTGGTATCACTGGAGAAGGGGAAGATAGTTTTCTCAAAGCCTACCAAAAAATAATCAACCACGAAAAAATCGACAAGATTATTGTCGGAGAAACCCCTAAAGACTTATCTTTACTCCCCTGGCCAGCCCGTCATTTAATTGATATTTCAAAATACAACAAGACAGCTTCCATAATGGCAACTCGCGGTTGTCCTTTTAATTGTTATTATTGCAGTCGACCTTGTATTAGTAATTTGGTTCGTTGCCGCGAAGCTCAAGATGTCGTCAATGAGATGAATTCACTTTATCATCAATGTGACGGTGATTATCTTTTCCAAGATGACGCTTTAACTATCAATCGAGATTTTATGGTTAAACTTTGTCAACAACTTATCAAACAGCCTCAAAAATATCATTGGGCAGGTTATACTCGAGTCGATCTTGTTGATGATGAATTATTAAAACTCATGAATCAAGCTGGTTGCCATAGCCTAGCTTTTGGTATCGAATCCGGAGATGAAAAAATCAGAAACGAAATAATCAGAAAACATTTTACCAACAAACAAATTATTAATACGATCAAACTCTGCCGCAAACATAATATTGACACCAATGCTTTTTTTATGCTCGCTCATCCCACCGAAAAACCTAAAAACCTTTTAAATACCATTGATTTTATTCTCAGTAACGATTTTAAGTTAATTGGAGTTTCAATTGCCACTCCTTTCCCTGGGTCAAAACTCTGGGAATACGCTCTCAAGGAAAAAATAGTTAGTCGCCAATTTATCGACAACTTTGCCTTGGGAAAATTAGGCGATGGTTATTCTGGTGTTTATCCTGTTTACATCCCTAAAACACTAAACAGAGATTGGGTATATCAACAACGCAAAAGACTTTTTCGCCAATTTTATCTCCGCCCTAAATACATTTTCGATCGTCTTAAAACTGATTTCAATTCATTTAACAAACTTAAAACTGATATTAGTGAGGGGTTGTCAATTTTAATCAGAGGCTCATCGGTCAGATCTCCTTACAAAAAGAAAGTCACCCAATGAAACCATTAGTTTCCATTATCATCGTCAACTACAATGGCTATTTTTTACTCAAAAATTGCCTCGACTCTATTCTTAAAAACAATTATCCAAATTATGAAATTATCGTCGCCGATAATGGTTCTACTGACAACAGTATTTCTCAAATTAAAAAAGATTTTAAAAAATACTTAACTAAAATTAACATTCTTGATCTTAAAAGAAATCTTGGTCCGTCATTAGCTAGAAATTTAGCTTTTAAAAAATCAGTTGGAGATATTATCGCTTTTTTAGACAATGACACTCAAGCCCATCAAGACTGGATAATTGAAGCTCTAAAAATTTTTAATCAAGATCCACAGATAGGAATTCTCCAATCAAAACTTTTATTAATGGATTCACCAAAAAAAATTGATTATGTTGGTGAATTTTTAGGCAGTCTAGGTTTCTTAAAATCAGTCGGTAAATATGGTCAAATAGATAAACATCAATACGATAAAACCAAAAATATATTAGCTGCCAAATCAGCTGGTATGTTCATTCGTCGTCAAGCCTTTATTGATTCAGGAATGTTCGATCCTGACTATTTTATTTTTATGGAAGAAACAGATCTCGGTTGGCGAGTCTGGCTTCGAGGTTATCATAATACATTAGCTCCAAAATCCCTCGTTTATCATAAATTTTCTTCTAGTAAGAATATCCTAGATCCAAACTTTAATAATTATTTAGTCCGATTCCACGGTACTAAAAACTATATTCAAACACTTATCAAAAATCTATCACCGATATATTTGATAAAAATCCTCCCCGTTCATATTTTTCTTTGGTTTTCCCTAGGAACATTTTTACTCATAACCGGCAAAATAAAATCTGCGACTAATATTTATAAGGGAATTTTTTGGAATTTCAATCATCTTTCATCCATACTCAAAAAAAGAAAAAAAATTCAAAAAAATCGGCAAGTTACAGATAATTATCTTTTTTATCAAAATCATCTCTTAATTAAAACCAACATTTTTTATTACATCAAAAATTTTATTAAATCGCAAAAAGAAGTTATTACCCCTGAAACAAACTTATGAAAGTTCTCTTTATCGAACCCTGTTTTATCAATTTTGGCGGTTACTATCGAGCTTTAAATATCTGCAAAGGGTTAGCAAGAAATGGCATAAAAGTTGATCTTTTAGTCACCAGTAACCATAATTTTTTCTCTAAAATCAGTAAAAAAAATATCGAACCTAACCTTACCCTTTATCAAATGCCCCGTTTTACACTTAATTTTTACATCAATGGTCGAATCTTTAGAGGTATTATCTCTACTTTTTTTGGTTTATTTGGTAAATATGACATTATTCACGCCGCCATGCCCATGCAATTTGAATCCAATATCCCAGCCATTATCCTTAAGCTCCTTGGTAAAAAAATTGTTATGGACTGGGATGAAATTTTTGAAGATACTTTTCCTGCAAAATTCCCTATAAAACAATATATTTATTTTTGTGAACATATTCTTCCAAAATTTTTCCCCAACTATTGTGTTACCAGTGATGTCCTTAAAAAAATTGTTAAAAACCGCGGTGCCAAAAATGTCATAAAAATTATCAATGGAGTTGATTTATCAGAATTTAATCCCAAAACCAAAATTAGTTATCGTAAAAAATTAAAACTTGATCCTAAAACTAAATATTTATTTGCTTATGGAAATACTTTTGCTGCCAACCGCCCTTATCGATTTTTTAAAACATTTGAATACATTGTCACACTCGATCCGTCAATCAAGTTACTTTGTAATTTCAATCCAACAGAAGTTTATCAACGAGATCATTTAGAAGGGAAGATAAATCCAAAAATATTCTCCAATATCATTAATCTTGGATATATTTCTAATAAGGAATATTTATATACCGCTAATGCTGCTTTATTTCTTTCTGGAGACGGTATCCGAGAACAAGCCAACTATCCCATTCGGATTAGTTCCTATATTGGTTCAAATTTAATCATTGCGATTAATGATGGTAACAGTGAAGCTTCTAATAGTTTAAAACAGGCTAATTGTGCCATTTTAGACAAAAATCTAAAAACATTAGCCAAAAAAACAATTGATTTTCTCAACTCCCCCAAAATTCAAAAAGATTATGAACA
>CAZCWF010000027.1:3861-7594 GCA_964502305.1 uncultured Gammaproteobacteria bacterium
TAAAAAAAGCCAAAAAAACCTTCTCGGTCGAATATCTCACCAAAAATCTAGCCAAATATTACCAAGATTTACTCAGATAAAGAACTGCTCGAACTAGAATTCAATGGCAACAAACTTTCATATAAATTTTTTATCTCCACTACATCCGGCAATTGCTGATACATTAATGTCGCTAACTGTTTTGCTTCATCAATCATTCCAATCCTGGCATAGGCATTAGCTGTCAAAAAAACAGTCTGTAAATCATTAGGATTAGACTGATTCAAACCAACCAAATGACGCAATAAATTTTCCTTATCATTCTGCATTAAGTCAAGCTGAACCAGTGTCAAATATGTCTGATAAAGATTTGGATTATATACCAATGCCTGTTCATAACCTTGTCTAGCCAAATCTAATCTCCCAATTTTATAAAAAATATTTGCCTGGTTATGATAAGCATCAGCATAATTTGGTTTAATTTGAAAAGACATCCCAAAACCCTTAATTGCATTTAAATATTGTTTAGTCTTACCTTCATCAATTGTTTCTGCCTGAGCTAACTTATCATAATCATCCCCAATATTATTCCAAGCATTATGGCTATTTGGCGACACCTGGCAAGTATTTACCCATAAGTTGTGGTTTGTCTGCCAATCAATATTTCTCAAAAATACTCTAGCTCCATAAACACCAGTGACTATTGATAGTAATACTATTATCAAAACTCTTTTTTGCCAATACCTCTCGGCCAACAACCCAAAAAGTAAAGCTATCCCTAAAGATCCCAAAAAAACATATCTTTCAGCCACTAGCCAACTCACTTTTACCGGGGCCATCGATGGAGCTGTCGCCGCAAACACAAAAGCTAAAGCAAAAAAATATTTCTTATCTTTAAAATAAAACCAAACTATTGTTGACAAATAAAGCAACAAAACCAGCCAATTTAACCAATCTGGAGATACATATAAAGTATGATATAAAGTTAAATCTGTTGGAACCAAGACTAACTGTAAATATTTTGAAATTGCTGTCGGATATTGGAAAAGTGGATTATAAAATATGCTTTCAGATGTATTAATTCCAGAATTAACACTATCAATTCTGGTTTGAATCATTGGCCAGCCAAACACCAACAAAATTCCAAATGCCCCTAAAACAATCGAGATTAAAACCCATAGATTTATTTTTAACTTAACTTTTTCAGGAAATGAAGCCAAAATTAAACCAGCAATCAAAACAATTGCAAACCCCCTAATTCTATCAGTAAATATTAATAATAAAGATAGAATAAACAAACACAATAAATATTTTTTCTTTCTAGTTCTTAAATACAAAACAAAATTAATCAAACCTGATAACACAAAAAGAGACGTCAATAAATAAGGAATACCCGAAATCCAAGAAACTGACTCCACATGAACCGGCAAAACTGCAAAAATTATTAAAGCTACCCTTGACACCAACGAACTAAAAAATAAACTCAAAAAAACATAAGCCACAACACAGACCAATATATAGATTATCAAACAACCAATATGGTAAGGGATTGGATTTTGATTACCAAAAATCCAGGAAATCGATGTTTTAAATAAATCAGGAGTAAATCCAGCTGACCAACTGATTTTACTCAATTCATTATTTTGTGGAATAGTCGCATAATCATCCGAAACAAAATCACCCCACAAAGAATTAAAATAAATTCCTATTATCCCAATAATCAAAATTAATAAAAACTTCCAGTTTCTACGCAATATTTCCCTTATTCCCAAAACTGGCTCTTCGACAATTTTAATCACTCCAGATAATTCTTCTTTCCTTAAACGTTTCATTTTCTTCTGCGACATACAACTATTTTACTAGAAAAAATGATTGTCTACTTCACTAAATTACCAATTCACTAAACAATTTTCCCAGTTTTTCTTCATCATGCCTCAACCGCATATTTTTAGATTCAACCACGGCAACATCAACTTTTAAAACCCTAGTTTTCTCTAAACCATCATCCTTCACCAAAACTGCATTTTCTAACTCATAATAATAAAAAACCTTTTTTAATACCTCACTATTTAACTTTGACAAATCAGACATTAATATTAAGTCAAAAGGGGATTGGACTCCTAAATATTTTCTAAAAGTATCAACATAATTACTCAATAAGGCACTCTCTGTCTCATTAGCCGGCGAAAAGATATTTAGCATAAAAATCTTTTTTGCCTTCGATTTGTTATAAGCATTTTTAATCTCTTCTAATAAAAAATTAGGCAGAACTGATCCAAAAGTTGTTCCTGGTCCAACGATTATTACTTCTGCCTTCTTTATTACATCAACTGCTCTTGGGTTAGCTTTAACCATAGGATCAAGCCAAATTTCCTCAATCCTATCTTTAGACATTTTCAAATCATCTACAAAATTTTCTCCTTTGTATTCTTTCCCTGTAATGGTTCTCAAACATATGTCAGAAGATTCTAAAGAAACCGGGATTACTTCTCCCTGTAATTCTGCTCCGGTTAGTTTAGTAAACAACTCATCCACATTATCTAAATTACCCTCTTTCTCTGACAAAAATTGAAAAAAGATATTTCCAAAATTTCTTGAACGACCGTCACGATACTTCAGCATTTCTTCCCAAATTTTCTTTTGTTCAGAATCAGGCCATAATGACATCAATGATCGCCAATAATCAGAAAAGGCCAAAACTCCACCTCTCTCATCAGTTCTAATTCGACCAGTATCTCCACCCCTGTCAAAAGTTGTCACAATAGAGTTAATCTTTTCAAATCCAGCTCTAATCAAAGCCCTATTTACTACTGGCATTGCTGTACCACCACCCACAGTACAAATTTTTGTATTCTTATTCATAAATTAAATTATACCCTGATATAATTTGTACATAAACATGACTATCCTTAAAATCGACCACCAGCCAACCCAAAATGAATTGAAATTGCTTACTCAAGAATATTCAGAATACATTAAATTATCAGCCGATATTAATCAAAAAATTCTTTATGGTGGTAGCCGTCTCCACTACGAATGTGAACAAAAATTAATTTCCGAGCAAAATTCAAAAAATGAAGATGTATGGAGTGGAGGGATAAATCTAATCACTAAAAAAATAGAATATACTGCCGTTGCTAATATTAAACCGTCACAAAACAACTCCGGACTAGAAATTTTAGATCCCCAAAATCGACAAAAATTTAAAGACATTGTTAAAACTTATTTTCCAGACTATGAATAATCAACTCTATCAAGCGTATATGAACTTAATCAGCGACTCCTACCGAAGTATATATGAATTAGTTCAACCAACCATTGGAAATAATAGTAATTTCTTAAAAAACTATCTAAAAAATATAAAACTGATTACCGATAAACACCCAAAATATTTAAAAGCTTTAAAAATAGAAGAATTATCATCCCAAAATACTGATCCTAAAATCAAAGCAGAATACCTGCTAGATAATAGCCGAATTATTCTTAATTTTATCAATCAAACCGGCGTGCTAAACTAAATCATGATTTCTCTTATAAAAGAGATTAAAGCTATTTATCAACGACGTGAATTACTATGGCAAATGGTCGCCAGAGAAGTTAAAGCCAGATATAAACAGTCTGTTTTAGGCTACTTTTGGGTAATTCTAAATCCACTAGCTCAAATGCTAGTTATGAGTTTCGCCTTCTCCATAATCTTACGTATTCCTACTAATGCCAGTGCTAATATTCCTTATCCTATTTTCTTATTTACTGC
>CAZCWF010000028.1:0-7370 GCA_964502305.1 uncultured Gammaproteobacteria bacterium
GATTTATTAGATCCAGCATTATTAAGGCCAGGCCGATTTGATAGAAGAGTGGTGTTGGAGTTACCAGATTTGGAGGCTAGGAAAGATATTTTGGCAATTCACGCTAAAGGTAAACCTTTTGTGGAGGTGGATTGGGATGTGGTAGCAAAATCAACAGTGGGTTTTTCGGGAGCTGATTTGGAAAACATGTTGAATGAGGCGGCAATTACGGCAGCCAGAAATAATCGAGAAACGATAAATATTAAAGATATTGATGATGCAGCGCTGAAAGTAAAATTGGGAGCAGAAAAGAAACGGACTCAAAGTGATGAAGATAAATTAATGACGGCTTACCATGAGGCGGGACATGCAATTGTAAATTATGTAGAGGAGTTAGATCCGGTGTCTAAAATTTCGATTATTTCACGAGGAATGGCGTTAGGATTTACACTGGTGCCACCACAAAAAGATATAATCCATCAGACAAAAGGAAAACTGATTAAACAAATGGCAATGGCGATGGGGGGTAGAGCGGCAGAAGAATTGATTTTTGGAGATATTACCACTGGAGCATCAAGTGATATTTCACATGCCACTAATATTGCCAGAAATATGGTGGTGGAATGGGGAATGTCGGAGCTGGGGCCAATAAATTTTGGACCACAAATTGATATTAATGATTTTGGCAAGGCTTATATGGAGCCGGCCAAGATTTCTGATTCAATGCAGGCAAAAGTAGATGAAGAAATTAAAAAATTGGTTAACGAATCAATCAATGAAGCTAGAAAAGTGCTGAAAAAAAATAAAACTAAACTAGATAATTTGGCCAAAATATTGGTAGAAAAAGAAAGTTTGGGTCAGGAAGAGTTCGAAACGCTAATGCGTTAGCTTGTCAGCTATTCAGTCTATCAGTTTTTCAGAAAGACAAGTTTTGTCTTATATGTAATTTGGGTAGGTTATTGTTGCGGAGAAAATTTGGTATAATTGGGGCATATGGGTACAGAAAACAAACCTTCTTTTGCTGAAAGAATTAGTAGATCTATTGATGAAAAAATAGAGGTTGGTAAGTATCACAATGTTTGTGAGAATGGGGCTAATTTATTGGAGAACAGTAATGTTTTTTTTGGTGGTGATACTGAAGAGAAACGACTTGAGTTGATGGATCGAGTTTTTGCAAGATATAGCAAAGGTGATAAATCGTTTCAAGATATTGTGGATAGATCAAATAATCCAAATATTAATAAAAGTGTAGCTGTAGCGGATAAAGAGAGTTTTGTTAATTCTGTATTTATTGCGATTAATGCAAGTGTTGCCGGCGATGATTTGGTGACAGATTCGATGTCAGCCGAAGATATAGACTCTTATTTACCGGAAAGTTGTAAAGGTGTTGGTTTGGAAATAAAAAAAATTTCTATATGTAAGTCTGACGAAGAGGAAATCGTAAAAGTAAATAGATTGGTGAGTTTATTAGCTAATACTACTGTTTTGGCTAAAGATAAAATGCTAGGGTTTGAAAAAATAAGGAAGATAATAAAAGATTTACCAATATCGTCTTTTGTTAGACAATATACTGAAGTTTCTTTGATGTCTGTGGCTTCTGAAGTTAAGTCTTTAGAGCAGCAAATAGCAGTGAGTTCTCGTAATGGTCGAGGGCAACAATTTAGACCGATGTTTGATGAAAATGGTGAGAGAGTTGGTGGTGTGGAAGCGGCTTGGCAAGTGACCCCAGAAAAATTAGCTGAGGCAATGTTGTTTATGGATTCTTCGGTAAGGTGGCAATCGTATACTCCCCCAGAATGGTTTAAACAACTAGATGTGGAAACTCAGGCGAGGGTTGAGTATATGGTGATGGTGTGTGAAGGGGCTTCTTATTTGTCTAAGGTGGGTAAGGACATGGAAAAAATAAGAGGAAACCCTATGTATTTTGCCTTTGATAACCAGAAGATGACAAAACTTTTTAATGATGATTTTAAAACAGCTATGAGTTATATGTTACAAACACTTTGTGAATTTTCAGAACCTGATAAAAATGGTCAAGTGTGTTTGCAGTACAAAGAGGGTTTAAATACAAGAGGTGCTGATGGAATCTCTGCTAAAGTTGAGGGAAAACTAAAAAGTATTAGGGGTTTTAAAGAAGAAATATCTGAAGTTTTAGCTAAAAAAAATGGAAGAACAGAGCCTAATTGGATGGATCAAATGAACGCTTATACAGCATGGAATTTATTTTATATGTTTGGTGATTCGAGCACGGCTGATAGAAGAAGAAAATTGCCGACTTATGGGGGGATTATATGTGATGGTTTAAGGACACTTAATCCTGAGTATAAAGCAAAAAGTAAGTGGCTTAAAGAAGATTTGACGGAAGCAGAATGGTTTGGTGGTCCATTGGGAACTTATGTACAAACAGTAATGCAACTTGAAAGAGATTTAGGTAAAGATGAAAAAATAATGGTTGGAGGTAAATCTGTAATTGTACACAAAGATAGACCTTTGGATGGGAATAAAACCATGAAAGAAAAACTCAAGCACAAGGAGATTCATATATTAGATACGAAAACCTTTTATGGTTTTTTGGATTTTGTATCTGGTGGTGAGAAAGGTGCTTTGTATAAAAATGACGGAAAAGATAAAAGTGGCAAGGTTGTTTGGAAACAGTATGAGGATAGTGAAGGAAAAACTTTGGGCGGATTATTGATGGATTATGCGGTTTTTGACGATAAAGGTAATATCTTGTCTATTACATCTGCTGACGAATGGAGTTTTAGTGATAAAGTTCAAGTTGATTTTTTGAATACTTATAGAGACCAAATGGAAGCTGCGGCTGTGGTTTTGGATGCAACTACTGGAAAACTTGAAACTAGGGATTTAAGGAAATATGTATCCACAATTAGAACAGCCTTGGGAATGGTTAATGGAATTAGTATTAATGGAATTTCTCCTTATAGAGAATATACGAAGGATCCTAATTTGTGGGCAAATATATTATTGGGTTCTTTTGGTGTGGATTTGGATCGATTAGCTAGTGGTGGAGGTATTTATATTATGACGACGCAAAATGAGTCTTATAATTCAAATTTAGGACTCTTTATAACTAAAGGTCTTGAATTAACTAATGAAGACACAAATCTAATGGAATTAATGAGATTATTGGCTGTAGATATTTCTAATGGTGAACCATTTAATGGATTAAAGGTGACTATTAGAAATGAGTTTAAGTGGAAGAGATCAAAGAATGTAACTAGTGCGTTAATACGAAGCGTGAGAAGAAGTAAATAGTCGGTATTTTTGGTTAGATATAAACATGGTTGGAGGAAATTTTGTCTTTACTGTTTTGGGTTAAGTATTTTTTGATGCCTTTTTGATTTAATATTTTTATTTAAATTTTAAACACAAGAATTTAAATGTATGAATAATATTCATAGAATTTTTCAAAAAGTATTTTGTTTTAAAATTCTAACGCCTTATAACTTTCTTGGTTCTTCTGATCTTGAATTTTTTTCGATCCTTGTCCTTGAGGATTTTCCTCCTAGAATCCTATTAGCTATTTGAATTGGTGCAGCATACCAGCTTTCATTCCCTCCCCAACGTTGATCTGCATAGTCAATGCCAGCCTTTGTAGACGATGATACTATTTTTTTAGTTGAACCAGTACTTTCACTGAAGGCTTTGCTAATCGGTGAGGGCTTTATGTTGAAAACCATTTGAGGGATTAATTCTGGTAATTTAGAAAGTATAAGTAGACTGGCAATACCAAGGATAAAAGCAATAAAATTACCATAGCCGAGAAATGGTGGTCCCCATAGTTGGTTTAATTGGACAGCTTTGATAATAGCACTTATTAAAGACAAAAAAATTATAGATATAGGGAAAACAAATATATTTGCTGTTATATTCATAAACCAACTAGAGAAATTCAGTTTACTCCCAGGGATTATCCCTGCACCAATTTCTAAAGGGCCGAGAATTATGCGTATAATGAGGTTAATATAACATTTAGCTAAGCCAATAAAGAATTTTATAACTTGTACTAGAATAATGATTAGAATAAGTAACCACCCTAAAATAAGAGTTAATGCCCCCATAATTGGATTAGCCACGGCGAATATTAGAATTCCTGCCCCAATTGTTCCAGTGATTCCGGTTATTAGTGTCATGGTCCCTGTGGAAATTACATTTGTCATTAAGTAATTATAGAAACCAAAAAAATCTACACTCATAAGATTTTTGGTATCTGTGTTTGAATTAAATATTGATAGAACAACACCCATTACTACATAGCTTAAATCAATCATTAATCCAGCTATAGCAAAAGAAAAAGTGACAAGTATAAGAGTACTGATGATTTTTGGAATAGCACTTTGGATACTAATTGTAGCCTGGGGACTTATTTTAATTTTTAACATAATCATGATTCCGGTGATTACAAAAAACAGAGAAATTAATGTATAAACTGTGTTCCTTGTAGTTCTCCAAATATCAGAAATTCCTTTTAGTCTATCGAACCCAAATCCATTGGCTGCATAGATTGGTTTACCAAGGAATGAGCTGACCGAATTGGCAATATATTGAACGCCCGAAGCTGGTTGTTGGTAAAGATAAGCTATACTTTGGTTGGTTAATCCAATTAATCCTCCGGGTACCCAGGTTACGGTAGAAGTTTCTCCAGCTGAAGTAATCTCTAAATCTCCAGCAATAGCTGTTTTGAGAGAGTCAGCGTTACTCATAAGGCTTTCGTCTATCCATGACTCTTGATTGTACCCTTTTGTTCTAGCATCTTGTTTTTCTTTAACCTTTTCAATAGCTTTAGTAGTATCAATGGTTATACTGCTAGCTATGGTTGATTTAATAAAAAATGATAATGAGATGACTAAAAAAAAGGATATAATCACTTTTGAAGTGGGGGTGAATTTGGGGAAAAGGTGGGTGGAATGTAAATTTAGATGATGAAGTAGATTCTTAATAGCCATATTCTTGATGTGATAATTTTAGCAAAAAATGGAAAGTAAATCAGCAATTATTTTATTAGTTGGCGGATTCGGCAGAGGCGTAAGAGATGTTTGTGGTGCTTTTACAAAAAGTGGTGGCAGATTTACCAGTAGCTAAGAGAGCTTTTTGTTCATAGCGAATGCCATTAACTGAAGGGATAGTGTGGGTTTTGTAGGTAACAGTTTTTGATGGGCCACAAAAAGAACGAGCGTATTCAGTAGAGAAGATAGTAAGATTGGTGGCGTCGACAATGATTTGACCGGCAGTAGAGTCAACGGCATTTTTGAATTTAGGTTTTTTGCCAATACTGCTACATTTGAAAACTTGACAGTTTGAACTGTTGCAAATTGATTCTTGAAGACCTTTAGTCCTAACATAAGCATAAGTACGGGCGGCGACAGCTTGGGCTTTGAGAGCTTCGAAACCTTTGATGCCCCAAGAGTCGGACATTTCACTGAGTCCATAGAGATAATCTTCTAATTCCATGCTAAGGATATTACCAGAACAACCAGAACTACTATCGGTATTTTTAACTTTAATGAAACTACTATTAATGGTTCTGAGGGTGATATCTCCATAATAATACTTGAGAATATCGAGATAATTTTTACCAGATAAAGCCATACCATAAGCGCCATATTGGCTCATACCGCGACAATGACTTTTACTGCCATTACAATAATCTGAACTGGAACTACTACCACTAGTGTCAATTGTGCAAGTAGTGGCTAAAACTGAAGAAGTGGTGTTGGTTTCATTGGTATTTTCTGGGAAATCACAACTAATAATGGTTCCATCAATGGCAGAATTTTCGTCGCGTTCGGGAAGATCATCATCATCCCAATTGTCGGGATGGAGCCATTTGGCATAAACAACACGGAGATTATCACGATTGGAAGTATCGGTTGGATCAGTAGTAAGGTATTGGGCTGAGGCTGGAAGCATACTGAGTAAAAGTTTACCTTCTTGGGTGTGATTGTTTTCGACAACCTTAATTGTTTGATCAGAACTTTCAATGTTGCCAGTGACATTATCACCTTGTTGAGAGTTTGGAATAACAGTTTTTATAGTGTTATTAAGTTGTTTACTAGTGGCAGCAGCGACTTTGTTTTCGTCATTTTGGAAAATCTTTTGAAGCCAGTTTTTTTTGATTTTACCTTGAGGAGCGGTAGGTATTTGATTGTAAACAGTGGTATAACAATTATGAGTTGGATCGGTATAGGTCGAGTTTAAGCTGAGTTTGCTAGTATCGACCTGATTCCAGTCAATTAATTGATTATTTTCGTCATATAAAATTTTTTCATTTCGTTGGTAGTAAGCAGCAGACATTTCAGTAAGACTAATGGGGTTACAGCCTTCTGATTGATAACTAAGATTTTCATAATTATCTTCGTTTTTTAATAAATAGTATAAATATTGACCTCGGGCAATTTTTTGGGATTGATCAGAGAGGGCTCTGGTAGTGTTGTCAAAACCTTGACTGTTGTAATTATTGTTTTCAGAAACATTGAGTAATTGACCACCTTCAGGTTTTTCTTTGGCATAGTTTTGAGCGGCGCCGGTTTTAACTTGGGATCCCTTACTGGTGTCTGAGCTAAACCAATCAGTGATAAATTTATACCAAGGGTCGCTGGTCTCTTGGGTGGAAGTGGAATTATCGGTTTCTTCAGGAGTAGGTGTTTGAGCGAAAACTGGATTGATGAGAAAGAAACTGATAAAGGATAGAAAAATAAGACTTTTTTTGAACATTAACTAGAAACTTTAAATTCGGTAACATTGACACCGGTAAAGTTTTTAATGAGAAGAAGAATAAGCCAAGACAGAATAATTCCTATAATAGCGACAAAAGATAGAGCAATAGTGTGAGAGGCTGAAGCCATTTTTTTGGGATCGCCGCCAGAAGTGAGGTATTTGAAACCGCCAGTGATGAACATGCCAAAAAAAACCAATCCAGCTAGAGGAGTGATAATTTTGAGAAAGTTTTCAAAAAGACATTCGATACCACCAATAGTAGCAACACCATTAGTAACACAGGTATCTGACCAAGTAGTGCCTTGAGCAAATATTGGGTGGGGGAGAAAAAAATGGCTGATTTGATTGAGGATCATAATAATATTATAAACAAAAAAACCCTCCCAATAAAGGGAGGGTTAAATTTTGTAATAATAAGACTATTGGAATGACGGAATATTTAAATTACCAATAATAGTGATACCGAATAACGCCTCGATAAGTTTGATGATAGCCCAGGAAGCAAAGACAATGGCTAAACCAATGAGAGCATTAGTAATTTGAGCTCTGGCAGCAGCAACTTTCTTTTCATCACCACCAGAGGTAATCCATTTGAGACCACCAATGACAAGAATGAAGAAGAAAACAACAGTAACGACGATAAGAACTAGACT
>CAZCWF010000029.1:0-7303 GCA_964502305.1 uncultured Gammaproteobacteria bacterium
CACCAATGACAAGAATGAAGAAGAAAACAACAGTAACGACGATAAGAACTAGACTGATTCCCCCTTTAATCATATTACTAATACTTAAGTCTCCTAAATCAGCAAAATTACCTTTGGCCGACATATCGATAGATTGGTTACTTGCTGAACCACTTTCGTCAGCAGCAGCAAGTACTGGGGTAAAAAGGCTAGCCAATAAAATTTTTTCTTTGATTTGTTTGATCATAACTCAATATTAACAATTAATAAGGTAAAATGAAAGATTTTCTAGATAAATATTTAAATTATTCTCCATAGTTGGGGTTAGAAAAATTATTTGTTGAGTTGAAACTGGGAATAGATAAACCATTGGAAAGAATGTTGATTCCAAAAAGGATTTGAATTAGATTGATGATTGCCCAAGAAGCAAAGACAATAACCAAACCAATTAGAGCATTGGTAATTTGGGTGCGGGCGGTAGCTAGTTTTTTTTCATCACCATTGGAAGTAATCCATTTGAGTCCACCAAGAATAAGAATAAAGAAGAAGACGATGGTAACGACAATTAAAACTAGACTAATAGCGCCAGAAAGAATTCCAGCGGCAGTGACATCTTCAAGTGGTTGGAAAGTAGAGTTGTTGCCGGTGGTTAGATAAAGGTTACCGGCGGCTATGACTGGGGTGGCAAAAGAAAATGATTTGATTGATTTGGGGGAGAGGTTAATCATATTAATTTAAGCTGGGCCAGGCAATGGTTAAACTTTCTAGCCCAGTGATACCAAAAACAGCACCTATAAACTTGAGGATGCCGAAAATGGAAAAACAAATAAAAAGACCGACGAATGAGTTTATGAGGCCTTTTTGAGCCTCTTCGTATTTTTTTGGGTCGCCGTTGGAGGCAATCATACGGTAAGCAGACATAACTAAATGCCAGATAAAATAAACGACAGCAACGATAAAGAAAATATTGATAATAGCTTGAATGACAGTATTAACATAATTTTCAGGATCTGCATTGATGGCTTTGGAGTTATCTAAAACTGGGTTGATGACTTGAGCCATTACTGGTTTAATAAGTTGATTCATAGATGGGATTGTACCCAGGTGAGGTACTTTCTCGAAAAAAAGGTAATGATTGAAGACTGAAGACATTGTCAAGTCCGAGAAGATTAGCAATGAAAGCAGTTAAACCATAAGCAACAACAACAATAGTTAATCCTAAAATACCATTAGTAAGTTTTTTGCGGGAAGTTTCGAGCTTTTTTTCATCACCATTGGCAGATATAAAAGCATAGCCGGCAAAAATTATTTGAAAGGTGAAGAAAATAAAGGCAACAATAGTGATAACACCAATAACATTAGAAATTATACTTTCGAGTTGGGAAACAGAGTTGTCTGGTTCGACTTGAATGCCTGGTCCTTCAAGTTGATAGGCGAGTAAATTGTGTACGTTTTTAGTTACTATTTGGTCCATGGAGTTGAGGATTTAGAATATCAATATCTAAAAAGTTACCAACTACTGAAGATATAACAAAAGCGCTGGCAACAATAATTAGGCCAATGAGACTTTGCCAAATTTTAGCCCAAGCTAGTTCGGTTTTTTTTGGGTCGCCACTGGCGGACATATAACCGTAACCAGCCTTAATTAACTGGAAGAGGAAAAATAATCCAGCAATGTAACCGGCCATTTTAAAAATGTTACTTATTAGAATAAAGATGCCATTACCATCAGCCGTAGTAAAATATTTATTGTTAATTGGTGATTCTATTTTGCCGAAGGTAGTGTCGTCCATGTGTTTAAGAATTTAGACTTGGATCTAAAATATGTAACCCAGTTAAAGTTTCAATAATTTTAATAATTAAATAGGCAAAAATTACAATAATAAAACCTATTAATGAAGCAGTGATGGTTTTTTTACCTTGGTCAGCTTTTTTAGCATCACCACTGCCTGCATTGATTATAAAAGTAATACCACCAAAAATCAAAAGAGCAATTAAAATAATACCGGCAAGGGTAATAGAATTTCTAAGAATAAGATTAATAAGAGTAGAAAAACTCGAGTAAGTATCGTTTATTCCGGTGTCACCATTAATTTTTGTGGCAGTACCAATATCAACAGCAGCTAAAAGATAGCGATTCATTGGTGGAATTATACCTTAAATAAAGTTAAAAAAGAATCTTTTAGCTTTTGGGTGAAATATGGTTGAATAATGCTATAATACGGCACTTTATTAAGTATAAAGTTTCCGCCAGAGGCGGATAAATGTAAAGTTTAAAGTTATAAAGTAAAATTGATTATATGAAAAAACTTGCCCAGTGGTTTTTTGTTTTGGGATTAGTGTATTTGTTTTTGGGAAAAACGGACACTTTGGCTCAGACTGGAACCATAACACCAACAGAAGAAGCAACTCCGACAGCAACATTGGTGCCAACAGCAATACCTACTATTAATATAACGGAAGCTAAAAGTGAACAGATTGAGTACCATTCAGAAAAGTGGAATGGGTTTAATGCTTTGAGGGTAGCAACTGGTTGGGCGGTAAATAGAGGAATTTCGACCAATACTTTGGTTTTATTATTACTTTTACCATTAGTAGCAACTTTAGTATCTTTTTTGCATTATGTAGTGGGATTATCTGGTTACGGAATTTTTATGCCAACAATGATTGCTGTGGCATTTTTAGCAACAGGGGTTTTTGGGGGGTTATTATTATTTGCCCTGATATTAATAGTATCGCTTTTGAGTAATTTGCTTTTGAGGAAATTGAAGTTGCATTTTTGGCCAGCCAGAGCAATTGGTTTAATGTTAATTTCAATTGGTACTTTTATCTTTATGGTAGTTTCTTCGTTTATAAGTTGGATTGATGTAAGCCAAATTTCAATTTTCCCAATCTTATTTATGATTTTGTTGGCAGAAGAATTTACCCGAACTCAATTAGTTAAGAGTGATAAAGAAGCAAAAAGGTTGACAATTGGAACTATAATTTTGGCAGTAGTTGGGGGAGTATTGATGAATTTTGATTGGATTCAGAAAGTAGCTTTAAATTATCCAGATTTGATGGTTTTATTGGTACTGGTGATTAATTTGGTAGTAGGAAATTACACTGGAATGAGATTAACAGAGATTGGCCGATTTAAGAAGGGAATCAGAGAGAAATTAGATAAGAAGGTTTAATTTTTATCATAAAATAATGTTTGACTTAAGAAAATATCGCAAATTTTTGAGTAAAAATGAACGGAATAAGGTTTATTTGAGAAAAAATTCATCTTCGGGGAAGTTTATAGCTGATAGTAAATTTAGGACTAAAAACCGTTTGATGAAACAAGGGGTACCGGTACCAGAGTTATTAGCAAGATTTAAAACGAGTGATAATTTGGAAAATTTTAGATGGGAAGATTTGGATGGTAATTTTGTAGTAAAACCAGAATCTGGTTATGGTGGTGAAGGAATTATAATTGTTCGAAAACGAGGTAAATGGGCAGGAGAGTGGCAAAAAATGAATGGAGACAAAATTACAACTAGTGATTTAAAACGCCATTGCCAAGAAATTTTGGCAGGGAGATATAGTTTACATGCAGTCCCGGATTCAGTTTTAGTAGAAGAAAGAATTAAAATTCATCCATTATTTTTATCTTTAACTAGGGCAGGAACGCCAGACATTAGGGTGATTGTTTATAATCGAGTGCCAGTGATGGCAATGTTTAGGATTCCAACGGAAAAATCTGGAGGGAAAGCTAATTTACACCAAGGGGCAATAGGATTAGGGATTGATTTGGCAACAGGAATTACAACTTTTGGAGTAGAAGGAGGAGATAACCCAATTTATCGGATTTATGATTTTTCGAAAAAGAAAAAGAGAAAAGTTAATGGAATTAAAATTCCTTTTTGGCAAGAGATTTTGGAAACAGCGATAAAGTGTCAGGAAACAATTCCGAGTTTGGGGTTTATTGGAGTTGATGTGGTGCTGGATAAAAATGATGGACCAAAAGTGTTGGAAGTGAATGCTAGGCCAGGCTTATCGATACAACTATGTAACAAGGCTGGATTAAAGGCTAGGTTGGAAAAGGTAGACGAAATTGAAGTAAGAAACGTAAACCATGGAATAACGATTGCCAAATATTTATTTGGAGAAAGATTTTTTGAAAAGATCGAAGAAAAAGAAAAACTAAAGACAGTTAAACCAATAGAAATAATTAAGGTAAAAATTCCGAAGGGGGTGAAGCCAACATTACAAAAGAGTCCAGTGTTAAAACAAGGGAAACATAGGGTGGTTGAAGTGCGGGCTAAAATAGATACGGGAGCTTTTAGAAGTTCGATTGATAGAACTTTAGCGGAAAAATTAGGCCTGTTGTCTGAGGACAGAATCCTTTATTATAGACATTATCGATCAAGTTTAGGTAAACATAGAGATCGGCCAGTAGTGGGGGTGACATTTTGGTTAAATGGGAAAAAGGTGATGACTTCGGTAAGTGTGGCGGATAGAGAAAAATTAAGAACAAAATTTTTGTTAGGCCGAAAAGATCTAGAAGGATTTTTAATTAGTGCAAAAAAATGACTATACTGATTATAAATTTTCGTTACATATTTTTTCTTAGAGTCAATACTGGCGTGTTGAAATCACGAAAAAATAGTAACTTCAAATTTATTTATTAATTTTTATAGTTAGTCTATGACAAAAATTGCAATATTTTTTGGAGGTAAAATAAGTCGACATTTGGTGTTGATTAAGAAAGCGGCAAGAAAGATGGGGGTTGATTTGAGTTTGGTTTCTTATAATAAAGTTTGTTTTGATACTGAAAAAGGAAAGGTTTTAATAAGACCAAATTTGGCGAGTGAAACTAAAATAGAGTTTTTTGATAATTATGTAGACGTGAATACTTATGATGTTCTGTTTTTTAGAACAACTGGGAAACATTGGGAAGAAGCGAATTTGATTATTGATAGTGTTAAAAGGGAGGATATAGTAATAGTTGATCCTCTGGTGAGAGTAGGAAAGTCGAGCATGTTTAATAAAGCTTGGCAGATGTTGAAACTAACAGAGGCTGGGGTAGAAGTACCAAAAACAGTTTATGGAAGCTTGTGGTACTTTTTTGAAAAAATGAAGAGTGGATTTTTTAAGTTTCCGGTAATTATTAAAGGTAGTGGGGGAAATAGGGGGACAAGAGTTTATAAAGTTGATAATTTGGAAGAAATGGAAAAGTTGATAAGAGATTTGAGAAAAAGTGAGACTGAAGACGGAAGGAGATATATGCTGCAAGAATTTGTGCCTAATGATGGTGATTATCGGGTATTGGTAATTGGAGATAAGGTTTTGGGAGCAATGAAGAGAAGTAGCCAGAATAAAGATGAATTTAAGAATAATTTTAGTGTGGGAGGGAAAGTAGAAATAGCTAGTTTGCCAGAGGAAATTAATGAGTTGGCGATTAAAGCGGCTAAGGTTTGTGGTTTAATGATAGCTGGGGTTGATGTAGCTTTTAGAGACAACGATTTTAGTAAACCAGTGATCTGGGAAGTTAATAAGGGACCCCAATTTAAAGGGTTTATGAAAGCAACTGGAATTAATGTTCCGGCTGAAATAGTTAAATTTTTAGTAAGTTTAAAGAAATAACTTTATGAACAAATATATATACGCCTTTACAATGTCATTGAAACAAAGCCAATTTGAGGTAGAGAGATTAGAAACTGAGGCTAAAAAAATAGGAGTTGAAGTTAAACGAGTACTTTATCGAGATTTATCTTTTGTGTTAGAAAACGGGAAGACTAAAGCCATGATTGGTGGTGAAGAAGTAACAGCAGAAAATACCTTGGGAATGTGGTTTAGAGTAGCAGGAACAAAATCGGGAAAATATACTGAGGCAAGAGACTTATTATTGAGATTAATTGATAAAGATATTTTTGCAGTGAATCGAAAAAGTTATACCAGTTGGAATAGAATGGGGAAAATTGTTCAGCATGGAGTGTTTTTGCAAAATGATATTCCGGTGGTACCAACAAGAATTTTTTATACTATTGATCAATTAATGGAAAGTAAATTTTGGCGAGAATTTGGCTGGCCAATAGTGGTAAAGCATGAAAGAGGTTTTCAAGGAAGATCGGTAAGGAAATTTGATAATTTTAAACAAATGAGAAAGTATGTCAAACGAGTTGATGAAAAAATATTGGGAATGTTATTGTGGCAAAAATGTTTACCAACCAAATGGGACTTACGCATAATAGTCTTGGGGGGTAAAGCGATTGGAGCAATGAAAAGATCGGCTGTAGGAGAAGAATTTAGAAGTAATTTTAGCTTGGGGGGAAGTGTAGAGAAATGGGATTTATCTGATTCTGACAGAAAGATAGCCGAAAAGGTGGCTGAAATTTGCGGGTTAGATTACTGTGGAGTAGATATTATGAAAGACAATGAAGGTAATAGTTATATTTTGGAAGTTAATCGACAGTGTCAGTTTAAAGGGTTTGAACAGTCCACCGGTATAAATGTGGCAGGGAAAGTAGTCGAACTCATTTTAGAAAAGTCTGGTAAATAATATTTATTTAAGATAGACTGATAATTACTTATGATGAGTGATATTTTGAAAGTGTTTTTTCTGTCAATGATTCCATTATCAGAACAGAGGGTAACAATCCCTTTGGGAATTATTGTTTATCAATTAAATCCTTGGTTGGTGGCTATAGTGGCTTTGATTGGTAGTTTTGTACCGGCACCATTTATATATTTTTTTGTCAAACGAATTTTGGAATGGATGAGGAAAATCAAATGGTTGGATTGGTTTACTAATTTTGTAGATAAAAAAATCCAAAAAGGATCAGAAAAATTGGAAAAATATAAAGAAGTGGGTTTAATTACTTTTGTGGGAGTGCCGTTACCAACAACGGGTTTATGGACGGGAACGGCGGTAGCAGCATTTTTGGGATTAAATTTTAAGAAATCCATGTTTTGTGCTTTTGTTGGAGGGATTATTTCGGCGATACTATTGGTAATAATATCGATGGTAGCACCGGCAATTATTGGACACTAATTGGTTGATTAAATTTGTATATTTAAATTTTATTAGGTTGCTGGTAGAATAGGTGTACTTTTGAGGGCAATTTCGGCCAGAGGCCGATCAGCCCTTGGCTGAAGCTCTTAAGTTGGTTAGAGCACTCCGATGTCACATCGGAGGGGTCGAGAACTGATTTGAGCTGTACTTTTTAAAATTTAAAGTGGTTGGTTTGATTTTGAAACAGTCTGAATTTTTGGATTGCTTGGAAATCCAAACTAATTTATAAATAAGGGCAATTAGCTCAGTTGGTTAGAGCACCGTCCTGATAAGACGGGGGTCGGA
>CAZCWF010000030.1:0-4958 GCA_964502305.1 uncultured Gammaproteobacteria bacterium
CAAATTATTAATCATGAAAAGAAATTAACTGCTTATTTGATTAAAAAATTATCTTCAATCCCTCAAATCAAAATCCTTGGTTCACTCATTAATGAAAACCGCTCAGGGGTAGTTTCTTTCGCCTTTACTGATCCAAAATTACCTGCTCCCCATGATCTTGGTGATATTTTGTCTCAAAAATTTAATATTGCTCTTCGTACTGGTTTTCATTGTGCCATGCCACTTCATCATTTATTTGGATTTGATACTGGAACCAGTCGAGTTAGTCTTGGAATTTATAATACCAAAGAAGATGTTGATAAATTAATAAAAGCAATTAACTATTCAATCAAAATTTTTTCTTAAAAATGGACAATCTCTATAAAGATATTATCTTAGAACGCTATAAAAGTCCCCATAATTTGGGAACCATTGATAATGGTATCCAAGTTGAGGAAGTCAACGCTCTTTGTGGCGACAAAATAAAAATTTGGCTAAAAGTTGATAAGGGAATTATTTCTGGTGCCAAATTCCAAGGTAGTGGCTGTGCTATTTCTGTTGCTGCCACCGATATTTTAATGGATATGATTAAGGGTAAAAATATTACCGACGTTCAAAAAATGAGCGGTGCTGAAATTGAAGATCAAATGGGAGTTGAACTCACTGCTGTCCGTAAGCGTTGTGCCTACATCGGCCTTGAAGCTATCAAAAGGATTAAAGATTCAATTTCAAATCTATGATTACTATCCCTAAAAAGGTTGAATATTCCATTATTTTTCTCTCTTATTTGAGTAAAAATCCCAATGAAACCATATCACTTAAACAAGCTTCCAAGAAACTTCTTCTTCCTTACAGTTTTTTGTCTAAACTAGCCACATCATTAACTAATGGGGGATTAATTGTTTCTCAGGAGGGCAAAAGCGGTGGTTATAAACTTGCTCCAAACTGGTCCAAAAAAAGTTTTTATGATCTTTTAGAGATTTTAGACGAAAACAAAGCCATGGTTAGTTGTCTTGGATCCAAGTCATGTGTCCGAGCTGGTAAATGTTCAATTCAAAAAATTTGGCTAACCTTAGAATCCACTTGGCAAGAAGAACTCAAAAAAATCAAACTCAGTCAAATTTAACATGAATAAAATTAATCAATTCCAAGGAGAAAATTTTTCTAATCAAAAAATCTCTGGAGTTGATTTCACCGATCTTAACCTAAAGTTTTCTTCCTTTTCTCATTGCCAATTTTTTAGTTGTAATTTTTCTCAGGCGGAATTTAATGCTACTTTATTTACCCATTGTCAATTTACAGATTGTTGTTTCAGTGGTGTCGATTTTTCCAGTATCAATCTAAAATCTTGTTCATTTTTAAATGTTTTGATGAGTCTAACCACTTTTCAACAAATCAAAAACTCTTTGGGGCGTGATTTAGTTAAATTTAATTTAAATAAAATCAAATTTGAAGATTGTGATCTTTCCGAATCGTTATTTAACTTTTGTTCGTTAGAAAAAAGTGAATTCTTAAACTGCAATTTATCTCAAACTAATTTCAAAAAATGTGATTTATCACAAGCTGATCTTTCTGGTTCTCAAATTATTGGTACTATTTTTATTGAATCAACTATTCATCAAACCAAGATTGATTTAAATAGCCTAATTCAATTTGGCCAAACTAATGGATTTGTATTGTCTAGTTAATTAATATAAACTCAGAATATAAAAATTAAATCTAAATAAAATGGAATCAGGATCAGAAAATCTTCAACCAAGAGAAAACATTACAGAATTAAATCCGGAACTAAAATCACTACTAAATAATGGTTTAAATATAGCTATCGGCGAATTTGTCAGATCAAATAAAATTGATGGTGATGAACCAGAAGATATCGGATATGAAACTTTTATGGATAATTTAGATATTTTATGTGATTCAGTTGATCAACCTAATGGATTTATTGTAAGAGAACAAAGATTAGATCGATTACATGATAAGTATTATATAAAGTTAGATCCAAAAGATCGAGTTGATATGTCAAAAACCAATAAATATGGGGGTTATACCCTAGATCTTTCTGCTGGACAAGTTAATGAATGTCAAATTACCATCAAACCATATTCTGATTTTGTTGATAATGCACCAGAACCAGAAAAAGTTATATCACATGTAGGCTATGAAATTGATTTCTCAGTTAGTAGTATACAAACAGGCACTGAAGATGATAATAAAGTTTCATTTTCTAATAAAAAAGCTGGGATAGGTATCAAAGTGGCTCTTAACGGTATGGCCCAAGCTTATGTAAAAACATATCTTTCTCGTGCCGATTTTGCTTATGACAGTCCACACAAAAGGTTTGCGACAGGTGATAGTAAACAATCTAGTGTAAATTTCTTATCAAAATTAGGTCTATCTAACCCAGTCGAAAAAATATAACTAATATTATAATTCACTTGCTGCTATCAAATAGCTTAATACTGATTCCGCTCCCTGGTTTGGGTTAATAGTTCCATCTTGATTCAATCCGTTAAAAATACCACCAGTTTTTTCATTAATCATTTTTAATCCTAAAATATTTTTCCCTTTATACCAATCAAATGATTTACTCGCCAATCCCAAGTATTTTTTATCCTTAGTAATTTTATAAACCATAATATAAACTTCCACCATGCACCCCGCCTCAATTGGTTGTTGCCCAAATTTTGCTCTAAAAACATCTCTTTTAAACCAACCGTTATACCCAGGAAATGAAAAATATCCCTTTTGTTGATTAAAAATTTGATCGGTTAAAAAATTCAAAGATTCAAGCCCGACTAATAAATATTTTTTATCACTAGTTATCTTATAAGCAACTAACAAAGCCATTGGTATTCGACCATTATCGTAAGAAATTTCATCCTCAAACCATTGCCAATTTTTATCACTGTTTTTTCTATATTTTTTTATTAATTTATCTGCCCAAAAAAATGTTTCTTCGGTTTTATAAAATTCTAATCCTAAAATAGTCTGTGCTACTACTCTAGTATATTCAGTCTTATTTTTTTTGATTAGTCCATAAATCTTATCAAAAAATTCTTTTGCTTCTTCAACTCTATAATTATTTTTGATCAGTTCTCCCAAAGCTAATAATGCTCGACCGCAGTGTTCTCCATTTATTAAAAAATCATCTTTCCAACTTAAATCATCATTTAAATCATTAAATAATTTCCCTTTTCTCCATGCTTTTTTAAGAAAATTAAAATAGACATCAATTATTTCTTTTTTCAACCCATATCTTAATCCAACTTGTATTGCTCTCGCATTATCATCAACACACCAACCTTCTTTATAATCAGGCTTATCACCTACACAATGTTCAATTAGTCCAATCTTGTCAGTTATTTTTTTTAAATACTCAATTTGTTTTTTTGTTTTTATTAGCATTTTTCCGGATAACTTCTCTAAAGAAATCTAAATGTTGTAGTGCCACACTTGGCCAAGTCATAAATCGGCCGTATTCATAAGCTTTCTTTTTCATCTCTTTTTTCTTTTCTATATCACCCCATATTTTAATCACTGCTTTAGCAATCGCCCCAGAGTCTTTAAATGGAACAATAATTCCCCGACCTTTAGCCAAGACTTCTTTAGCGTACAGATATCCAGTTGAGATACAAATTTTACCTGCCCCTACCGCATAAGCCAAAGCCCCTGAAGAACATTGTTGCTTTTCTAAATATGGAGTTATATAAATATCAATTGCTCTTAGCCAACTAACCAATTCATCAATAGTCAAATATTTATTAACAAACTTTACATTTTTTTTGATTCCTAACCGTTTAATCTTTTTCTTCAAACTTTTTCTATACTTTTCCCCTTCTTCTTTTAAAATATTTGGGTGTGTCTGTCCAATCACTAAATACAATACTTCTGGATATTTTTTAGCAATTTTGGCTACAGCCTCAATCGAATAATCAATTCCCTTATTCTTTGATAACAAATTTATATTTCCCAAAATTAATCTTCCTTCCATTTTTTTCTTTTTCTTGGCACTACTTTCAGAGTTGTATCCCACGTCTGGTGTTCCGTGGGGGACTACCGCTATCTTGCTCTTGGGTATTTCATATAACTTTACTAATCGTCTAGCGCTATAATTAGTCATCACCGTCAACCCTTCCACGTTTTCTGTCAATTTTTTAAATAACTGGCCACATTCAGTTTCTGGTTCTTCCAATAGAGTGTGACAAGTCATTACTTTTGGTTTTTTAACTGCTTTCAAAAAATCAAGCAAATAATCACCGCAATTTCCGCCAAAAATACCAAATTCGTGTTCTATTAATACCACATCACAGCTCGATTTATTAATATATTCGGCTGCTTCTAAGTATGATTCTTTTTTTTCAAATTCAATTTTATGTTTTACTTCCCAAGGAAATTCAAAATTCTCATTTTTCTTCACCACCACCATTATTTCTGCCAAAGCCTTTGGATTAATCAAATTAATTGCGTTAGTCACATCCTTAGTGAAAGTTGCTATTCCACATTTTTGAGGAATATAAGTTGAAACGTAGATTACTCTAATTGGTTTTCTCGCCTTCACTTTATGATAATTCCTTTAAAAGGTCCGAAATTTTAATCTTCCTTACACCTATCCTAAAATCTGCCGCTCCATAATAAATTGATAAAGTATCGTCGTTTACCATAGCTGAAGTCGGAAAGACTACATTGTTTATTATCCCTGTTTTTTCCCATTCTGATTCAGGAGAAAACAATGGATATGGCAATACTTTTTTAACTTTTGTTGGATTATTTATATCCAATAAAGCTGCTGACGCATGATATATATTGCCCTTTTTAACATTTGCTTCTACCGAATGATAAATCAACAGCCAACCCATATCTGTCTCAATTGGGACACAACCACCACCAATATAAGCATTTTCATGACAGAATTCTGGATCTATTATTAAATAATCATCATGAATTTCTAAATTAACTCCCATTTCTTCTAGTTTATC
>CAZCWF010000030.1:4968-7192 GCA_964502305.1 uncultured Gammaproteobacteria bacterium
TCTATTATTAAATAATCATTTAAATCCTTTAAATAATCCTTCCAAAAATTTTGAGTCAACTGATCAAAATCATCAAAGTAACAAACCTGAATTCCAGGTAAAACCCGATGGATTAAAGCGTATTTCCCATTAATTTTTTTAGGGAATAGCATTGCATCTTTTTCCCAAAGTTTTATTTTATCTGTTCTGTTTCGTCTAAAACTTTCTTCATAAAAAGTGTATTTTTCTCCCACCCCGGAATTTCTAAAAATATCTTCAGCCTCATCGTAAGAAATTTGTGGACTGACCAGACCCTTTTTCGTCCAAGTTTTCAAATCATTACTAGTCGCATAAGCTACTACCGCATTTTGCCCATCATACGCCGTATAAAACATGTAATATTTCCCTTCAATCAAAGTGATCCTTGGATCTTCTATTCCATGACTTTCATATCGGTATTCAGGAATTATAACTGGTTTGTCGTTCCTATAAATAACTTTATTATCTTTAATTTGGCAATATCCTATGGTTGAAAAATTTTCTTTCTTTACTGCCCTATAAAACATATGGACGATTCCATCCCTAATTACACAAGCCGGATTCAACACTCCTTCTTCTTCAAATTCGAAGTTTTTTCTTGGCTCTAAAATTATCTCACCCTTACTTACTTCTATCATGCAATAGATAGAATTATATCCAATTTTATACAGTATGACAAATTCACTGGTTTGATTACCTTGTTATTTCAAATAATTTAAGTTTATTTTTTGCCCCATAAACCAGTTCAATTTGATTTTTTTTAACATAAAAATAATTACTCAAAATTTCTATTAATCTTTTATTAGCCTTTCCTCTAACGGGACTTTCTTGAATATAAATATCTAAGGTTTCATCGTTATTTAAGATAACTTTTTCATTCTTAGAATTAGTATGAGCTTTAACTTTAATTTTCATCCTCTATAATTAAACCATGTACTTACTTTATATTTCTAAAAATAATTTAGAGATTTTTAAAAACAAACAGAAACTCAGTGAGATGTCTTGGACTCCTGAGAATTTAGCTACTAATTTAGCCAAAATCAAAACCACTTTCTCTCGACGCTTCAGAGTTATCATCTCTGATGAATTTATTAATATTTCTAGTCTGATTTTAACTTCAAAAGAAGCCAAAAAAAGATCTTCTATCCAATCAAATTTTCAGTCATCTATTTCAGAAAATTTATCTCAAACAATTTGGGACTATAAAATTGTTGCCAAGATTAATGGTCAAAAATTAGTTCAACTAGTGGTTGTTCCTCAAAAATTCTTTGATACTTTTCGCTCGGCCGTTAATGCATCAAAAATTAAAGTTGACCTACTCGAAAGTTTTTCCACTACAATATCGCGTTTTTTGCCACCCAAAAAACTTATTTTCCTTCATTATCAAGATCTTATAGTTCTGGTTTTTAACCAAACACCAATTTTTTCTCAAGTTTTAAAAAAGAAACTTACCCAATCAGAAATTGATCATATTTTTGAATATTCCAAACAAAGGTTTCAAACTTTACCTCAGCAAATATTGTTTGCTCCTACCGGCGATATTGCTTTTAATGATTTTGACTTTGGTAACCTTACTCCAGAGTATACTTCAGTCGATCCTATCAAAGGCATTATCCATTCAGCCAATACTTCTGGTTCAGATGCTTCCACTAGCCGACTAGAACTTCCAAAAACTAATCAATCAAAACCAACTTTTCCCAAAGTAATTTTAATAATTCCTCTTTTTTTAGTAGTAATTTTGTTTGTTGTTATTTTTAGTTCCAAAATTAAATCAGACAATTCTGATCAAATTGATCCATCTTCATCCATTACTCCAACCATATCTACTCCAACCCCAATCCCAATTGATGTCAGTTCACTTAAAATAAAAGTTTTAAATGGTACTGGGACTAGTGGTCAAGCCAGTGAAGTTGTTGAATTGCTTGAGACTAAAGATTTTTCTGTTGAAACTACCGGTAATGCTTCTAACTATGATTTTACTCAAACCCAAATTGAAATTAAAAAATCAATTTCTCAAGAAATAATTAACCTTCTTACAGAGGCTTTAGGTGATAATTTTTCTCCAAAAATTTCTAGTCAAAGTCTTTCTGACTCTTCCGAATTTGATGTCATTATTACTACTGGTAGCCAGTAATGAAAATTAACCAAGATGTCTTCATTCAACAGGGGATTCTTGATCACCAAATTGACCAACTAATCGAATATA
>CAZCWF010000031.1:0-7151 GCA_964502305.1 uncultured Gammaproteobacteria bacterium
TCTGTTTTCAATCATTCTCTCTCTAAAAGATTTTGGGATTTCATTCTTTCTTACCCCCGGTCTTTGGGTATATACCGAGTGTCCCATACCTGCTTGCTGCAAAATTGATGCTCCACTATGTTGTTGATAATGAAAATTTTTCTCATTTCTTTTAGACTTATATTTATCTTTTACTTGATCAGTAAGATTTTTTAAATTATCAAAAATACTCATAAAATATTAATCATTAACAACGAATTAGTTTAACATTTTATTCCCCAATTTGACCCGTTTCATTCCGTCTTGGAACTATTATTTCTGGTTCATTAAACCATTCTTTCAAAATATCTCCCACTATCGGGGCCGCCACATCACTCCCCTCACCACCTCTATCAACCATTACTGTAATAGAGACCTCTGGGTTATCAGCTGGGGCAAAAGCTGTTAACCAAGCATGAGTATCGTTGCTCCCATCCCCCACCTCTGCTGTTCCAGTTTTACAAGCAATCTCTGTCTTAAAATTAAACAACGGCCAAGCCGTTCCTCCACTTTTACAAGCTTGTTTCATCCCTTCAACTATTGTCTTCAAGGTTGAATCTTCAATCCCAACATCTTTACATTCAATTTTACTATCTTTCAAGATACTCATCTTACATTTTTCTCCATGATTTGCAATTATATTTGTCATCTGATTTACCTGTAACGGAGTTACATCTAAATCACCCTGTCCTATAGCCAAATGATAAGTATTTCCTAAATACCACTTCTCCCCTTTAACTCTCATCTTCCAATCCTCATCAGGGACTACCCCCTCCACTTCACCAGATATTTCCACATCAGTTTTTGTTCCATAACCATATTCTTTCGCCCAATCGCGGATTCTATCAACTCCCAACATTTCCCCCAATTTATAAAAAAAGATATCATTAGATCTTCTAATTGCTTTAACAATATCCACCATTCCATCAGAAATTCCGCTCCAAGTCTTATAAGTATAATCTCCCACCTTCAATGTTCCCGTATCTTCAATCAAGGTATCCTTGTTAATCACTCCACTTTCTAATCCAGCAGTTGCTACCGCCAATTTAAATACTGACCCTGGATGATATCTCGCCGAAATCGCTCGATTCAACAAAGGTAAATTATCTTTATCCGCCAAATAGTCAGCAATCTTCTCATTATCCTGTTTTACAAAGGCATCAGCATCATACGATGGACTAGAGACTAAACTTAAAATTTTTCCAGTACTTGGTTGACTTATTATTACTACTGCTTTTTTACCATTCAATAATTTATAAATTTTATCTTGCCAATAAGCATCAATCGATAAATTTATTGACGGTTTTATCTCCGGTTCTTGTCGTCCTAATTCTCTTACATAATTACCCAAAGCATCAACTTCAATAATCCTCTTGCCATCTTCACCCCGAATTTCACAATCCAAAAAATCTTCAATTCCTCCTCTTCCAACAAAATCAATGCTTCTCAATTTTGTTCCACATCTATTACTACTAAGATCTTCATCTGTAACCTTACCTACATATCCAGTAATCATTGACATTGATTCCCCGTATTCATATTCTCTACCAATTTCATAAGATAAGTCTTTACCTTCAAATTTATGCCCCTCAAAATTTCCCGAACTTTGGTAAATTTTATTACCATCTTCCACTGTAAAATATTGATAAACACTCTTTGCCACAACTCTTCCTTTTCTATCCAAAATTTCTGCCCTTGCCGCCGGAATCACGCTTTCAAAAACTTTATTATCCCGAGCTACATCAGCATAATAATCTTTTTCGATCAAACTCAGACGGAATATTACTGCCGCCAAAATCAGTAAACTAAAAACTAAGCCAAACTTTAATATCCAGTATTTCCAAGGAAAACCATTTTCTTCCCTCATAGGCTATCCCAAAGAAACTAATTTAATTTGTTTTAATAAATATTTATCCTCGATAATTCGCCCGCATCCTTTGACTATCGCCATTCCAAAATCATCTGCCAAAACTGTACAAATTTTAGTTTCTGACTCAATCATATCTGCTAAATCCTTCATTTTTGACCCATTCCCCACCATTACTATCCCCTTTTTTAAAATATCCTCCATCAACTCTGGTGGGGTCTCATCTAAAACAGACTTTACCAACTTCACAATTTTTCCCAATTCCAAACTTGCTGCCTCCCTTATTTCGTTCCTCGTTAATTTTACACTTTTTGGTAACCCAGTTTCTAAATCTCTACCTCTTACCAAATTATCATTTTCCACTCTAATTTTTACTTTTTCAGCACTATTTTGGCCAATTAAAAGACCATACTTCATTTTTACATAATTCATTATGGCTTTATCAATTTCACTCCCAGCCGTTTTAATTCCTTTCCCAATTACTACTCCACCCATCGAAATTACACTAACTTCAGTTTTACCCCCACCTACATCAACTACCACCACTCCATTTTGAACATCAATTGGAAAATTTAACCCCATCGCCGCTAAAACGACCTCTTCTACCAAAATTACTTCTCTTGCTCCAGCCGCCAACAAAATTGACTTAATCGCCCTTTTTTGAACCTGATTAACAAAACTTGGTACCCCTACTATAACTCGTGGCTTAAAAATTTTAGGATATTTTGATGGCACTTCATAAATCAATTTAAAATAATAAGCCATCAAAGCTTCCAAACCTTCCATATCCGTCACTACTCCATTTTTAATTGGACTTACCACCTCAATTTGTCTTGGTTCTCTACTCCACATCAACTTTGCCTTTTCTCCGTAAGCTACTGGTCTTTTTAAATTTATTTTTGGAGCTGATAACCCTGTCCATCTTTTCTTTTTATTTCTCGCCAACATTGTCGGCTCATCAATCACAACCCCCCTGTCTTTCAAGTAAATCATTGTATTAGTACTCCCCAAATCAATCCCTATATCCCAGCTAAAAACTCCAAAAACACCGCTTATTTTATTTATCAAATTTCTTACGTATTCCACTCTAAAATTATATACAATAAACTACTTTATGAAAAAGATTAGTTCTCTTATTAAATCACTTTGCCTCCTTCTTTTCTTTACTACCCCTCTAATCTTCACTTTTTTTAACTCTGAATTATTCGAGCTTCCCAAAATGCACTTCGTCTATTTAATCGCTTCTCTTATTACTGGACTCCATTTCATCAATTGGCTTTTAGGTAACACCAAACTTTACTACAAAAATATTTTTAATCTTCCATTGCTACTATTTTTAATTTCACAAATAATTTGTACTTTTACTTCCATCGATATTTATACCTCTGTCTATGGTTATCCTTCTCGTCTTAACGGCGGCCTTATTTCTACTTTAACTTTTCTATCTTTATTTTGGTGTCTTATTCCTTATTTAGATGACAAATTTAAACAACACATCATCAATTTTTCCCTAATATCGGGTAGTCTAGTCGCTATCTATGGTATTTTAGAACACTTTGGTATCGATCAAAATCTTTGGGTTCAAGACGTTCAATCTCGAGTTTTTTCTACCCTTGGTCAACCTAACTGGCTTGCCGCTTATCTTTGTATTCTTCTCCCGTTTTCAATCCATAAATCATTTCAAAAAAAATCCGTCATTTTTTATTTAATCTCCACTATTTTGTTTATTTGCCTTCTTTTCACTAAATCAAAATCCGGTATCTTTGCCGGAATTATTTCCCTATTTATACTATTCATCTTTAATTTTTTCCAAAAAACTACTTCTAAAAAATCATTAATAATTACCTTTTTGGTGTTAATAACCCTATCACTCTCCATCACTAATCCTATTAAAGATAGTTTTATTTCTTTCATAAAAACCAAACACATCTCACCTATAGTTGTAGAAGACAAAATTGAGTCATCAAAACTATTAATCACTCCCAGTGGTGATATCCGAAAAATTGTTTGGCGCGGTAGTCTCGATCTTTTTTCCAAATTTCCCTTATTTGGCACTGGCGTCGAAACCTTCGCTTACTCCTACTACTGGACTAGACCAGTCGAACACAATTTAACTTCCGAATGGGATTTTCTTTACAACAAAGCCCACAACGAATACCTAAATTATTTAGCCACTACTGGGTTAGTTGGAACTATTCCTTATCTTTTCTTAATTTTTGCCATTCTTTTTTACCTAATCAAAACCTCTAGAAAATCTGATTTATCACCAGCAATTTTATCCTCGTTTATCAGTATTCTTATCACTAATGCTGCTGGTTTCTCTGTCGTTACTGTCTCTTTATTCTTTTTTCTTCTTCCTGCTTTATCTTTACCTCAAATTAACCAAACAACTTCTTCCGCTAATAAATTTAAAAAAGTTTTAATTCTTCCCGCCATTATTTTCTTTTTCGTTATTATCACTAATAATTTTTCCGATTACTTTGCCGACACCCTTTACGCTAAATCACAATCATCTGATAGTCAACAAGACTACGCTTCCGCCTATAGTTTCGGCCAACAAAGTTTAAACCTTTCATCTAACAATCCTAATTATCTTATTACCCAAGCTGATTATTCCGCCAAAATGGCTCTTTTATCTAAAGATCAAACTTACATCGACCAAGCAGTTAGCCTAGCTGATCAAGCCACCAAATCATCTCCCGCCAATATTAATTTTTGGAAGCAAAAAGCTCAAATTTACTATTACCTTTCTACCCTCGATTCTCAATATTTTTACACTGCCGTCGAATCCCTCCTCCAAGCAGCCCAGCTAGCCCCTACTGATGCCAAAATATTTTATTCTTTAGGTAAATTTTTAGAAACCGCTTCCCTTTCCGACGATGCCGCTTTTTATTATCAAAAAGCTATCGATCTCAAATCAAACTACGATTATGCCTATGCCGCTTTAGGCAAAATTTATTTTAATCAACAAAAATATGACCTAGCTAAGGAAAACTTAGAACAAACTCTCAAATATGCTCCCGCCAATACCGACGCCCAAGAAATGTTAGACGAAATCAACCAAATCCAAAGATAAAATTACTTTCTGATCACCTCATTAATATCTGCTTTTATCATTTCTTTTCCGTTCCATTTGTAAAATTTCCCACCCTCTTTTTTAATGTAGTCCACAAACAATTTCCCCAACAAATGATCACTTTCATGTTGCCAAACAATTGCCTCAAAACCCTCAAATATTTTCTTTTTTGAAATAAATTTTTGTCCGATTAACTCTTGCCATTTAACTTCTATTTTTAACCATCTTCTGACTGTTCCAAAATAATCAGGGAATGACAAGCACCCTTCCAAAAAATCTTCGCTCTCCACACCATTGTTAGCCATTTTTGGAAAAACTCGTTCTCCCCAAGTTTTCAATAATTTCGGATTAAAATAAACTTTTACTTCCCCATTAATTTTCATCCCAAAAAAATTTTTTGACACGCCAATCTGTGGTGCTGCCAAACCAGCCGCATTTTCTCCATCAGCCAATAGTTTTTTCAATTCTTCAATCTCTTTGGCTGTATTCTTATCAATTTCACTTACACCACTAACTTTTTTTCTTAAAACCTCGTTAGGATAAACTACTATTTTCTTCATTAATGTATTTTATCAAATTATCAATTAACTACGGTATAATTCAATCAGCCCATGACTAATATTATCTTTTTTGGTTCATCCAATTATTCCGTCACTATCCTTCAAAAACTTCTCGAGCTCAAAGATTTTCAGGTTTCTGCCATTTTTAGTAAAACTGATAAACCTGTTGGTCGCAAACAAGAAATCATTCCTAATCCTGTCGCCGCTTTTGCTAAACAAAATAATCTACCACTTTTTCAAATCGAAGAATTTACTAACGATCTACGATCTACGATCTACGATCTAAAACCAGACCTTGGTCTTTGTGTTGCTTTTGGTCCTCCTTATTTTGATCAAGAAGTTATCGACATCCCTAAATATAAAATCGTTAATATTCATCCCTCCCCTCTACCCAAATATCGTGGTGCTACACCCGGTCCATGGCAAATCATCAATGGCGAGACTCAAACTTCTGTCAGTTTTTTCCAAATCGACTCTCTTCCTGATCATGGTCCAATTATCGCTCAAATCCCTTTTAAAATTAGTCCTACCGAAACCGCCAACACCTTTTATCAAAAAGCTTTTCAATTAGCTTCCGATAATTTAGAAAATATTCTCAAAAAATATATTTCTGACCCCAAAAATATTCAACCACAAGATCATTCCAAAAAAACCTATTTTCCCAAATTTACCAAAGAATCAGCTCAAATTAACTGGTCGTGGGATTCAGCTAAAATCGAACGGTTTATCCGAGCTCTCAACCCCTGGCCTATCGCCTGGACTTACGTCACCAACCAAAAAGGTGAACAATTAAAAATGAAAATCTTCTCCTCAACTTTAAACTTTCAACTTTCAACTTTAGACTTAAATCAAGTCCAAATTGAAGGCAAAACTATCACTTCCTGGGCAGAGATCGCTCCATACTACACTATAAAAAAATCCTAAAATAAGGCAATAATTCGTTAGATAAAATTTTCGAATCAATTTTTTCTAAAAATTCTATATTTAAAAACATCCTACTATTAGGATATTTTTAATATCACTATTAAAATTTACTGGAAAAATTGATCATTAATTACACACCTTTTTTCTGCTAGCTTAGGCATTTTTTCAAAAATCATTTTTTATTTTTTCCAAAAATAAATTTAATCAAAATTTTATTCACCCACAAATCAGGCAATATTTAAAAAAAGTTTCAAAAATTTTCGTTAAAATTATCTTGACCATTTTTCAAATTTTACCTTAAAATAGGCATTTCACTTTTTGACAAAATTTTTAAATCTTCTTTAATTATTAGTAAGGAGGTAAACATATGCCAGTAAAAAAGAAAGCAACCAAAAAAGTTGCCAAAAAGACCGTCAAGAAAGCTGTTAAAAAACCAGCTAAGAAAAAAGTCGCCAAGAAAACTGTCAAAAAGTCAAAGAAAAAATAGAATATTTATTTCGCCATAAAAACGGTGCTTTTAATTAAGCGCCGTTTTTTGTTGATCTTTAGTCTCTTTTTTGAGTCTCTTCAAACACTTGGTACAAAAATGACCGCTAATTTTATCTTCACCCATAACTAAAGTAACTTTTTGTATGTTAGCTTTATAAGTTCTTGGGGTTCTATTTTGGGCATGGGATCGGATTCGACCGATTTTAGTCCCCTTACC
>CAZCWF010000032.1:0-7119 GCA_964502305.1 uncultured Gammaproteobacteria bacterium
TTTTAGTAAATAAAACAATTAAAAAATAAATTAATTTTTTGTTATGAATTTTTTGCCTCAGTCAATGTGGTCACCCATGTTGAAATTCGTCGAAAAATTATAACTGCAAAATTTTAATTTTATTATTTTTATCTTGAGATTTTATGCTAAAATAGGCGCTATGGACAATAAAAAAAGAAACGAAAAAATTTTGCAAATTACTTGTGACTTTTTAGGTCAAATTAATTTTGAAGTGGAAAAAGCTTTTGTGGAAGACGTTGAAGGTGAAGAAGATCAAGTTTTGGTAGGAGTGACAGTGGCTAATCCAGCTGGATTAATTGGTTTTAGGGGTCGAAACTTAGCTTCAGTTCAACTAATTTTATCGTTGATGGTAAGAAATCAGATTGGAGAAAATACTCGAGTTTTATTGGATATAAATAATTATCGAAACGAACAAAAACAAAGGTTGGAGGGAATGGTTCGAGGTTTGGCAGAGAAATGTTTGTTAAATAATAAAAATGTAGCTTTGGCTAATATGAGTTCTTATGAAAGAAGAATTTGTCATATGATAATTTCTGGAATTGAAGGGGTAGTAAGTGAATCTGAGGGTGAAGGTGACGAGAGACATATTGTGATCAAACCGGAAGCTTAATATTTTTAAATCTTGGTTATGAATTTTTCGCCTCAGTCAATGCTTTGCGTTGAAATTCGTCGAAAAATTATAACTGCAGATTTAAATTAAAAATTAGGTTTGTGGTAAGATTTGGGTGTGAAAGGATTTTGGAGAAAATGTGAAAAAATAGCGATTTTTACCTTGTTATTGTTGTTGCCGACTCAATTAGGAAAACATTTTTGGTTTGATTGGAGTTTGGTTTGGGGTATGCGGGTGGATTATTTTTCACCGACAATTTATTTGGTGGATTTGGTGTGGTTGGTATTAGTATTTTTGAGTTTTAAGAATAAAGAGAAAAAAGATAAGTTTGGGTTTGAATTTTTGTGGGTAATAGTGTTGGTTTTGGTAAATATTTTGATAGCTAAAAATAGATGGGTGACAGGTTATAAATGGCTAAGATTAGGGCAGTTGTTTTGGTTTTGGAATTGGGTTTTAAAAAATAAAGACTTGGTTAAAAAGACTTTGTTAAAAGTTATCCCCTTTTGGTTGGTAACTGAGGGATTTTTGGCGTTTGGTCAGGTAGTTAAAGGTGGAAGTTTAAATGGTTGGTGGTGGTTTTTGGGTGAAAGAAGTTTTGATTTTAATACGATTGGAATTGCTCAAATGTCAGTGGCGGATATGGGATTGGTGCGGGCCTATGGAACTTTTTCTCATCCGAATAGTCTGGCGGGGTTTTTGCTAGTGAGTTTGATTTTGTGGGTAAAGAATAAAGATTTAGTAAATTTTGGAAAGATAAAATCAAATATCTTTTGGTGGATAGTTTTTTGGGTAGGATTGGGGGGAATATTTTTATCTGGAAGTAGAACTATTTGGGTTTTAACTTTAGGCTTTTTGGGGTTTTGGTGGTGGAATTCAAAAGCTTTTTGGCAAGAAAAAGTAAAAGGGCTAGTTGTTTTTGGAATTATGCTGGGGTTGTTGTTGGTGATGGTTAATTACAATTATCCATTGTCTAATTTTTTAGGAGGATGGGATGAAAATGGGATGATTAAACGGGGTCAACTTAATTTGGCGGCAGTGGAAATGATCAAAGAATCCCCTTGGTTTGGAGTTGGTTTAAATAATTTTTTGGTGAAATTACCAGAGTTTCAGAAAGATAATCAAATTTTTTGGTTTCAGCCGGTTCATAATATTTTGTTGTTAGGATTGTCAGAAACAGGACTATTAGGTTTAATTGGGTTGGTGTGGATGGTTGGAAGAAAATTGAATTGGAAAAAGTGGAATAAATGGGTTTGGTTAGTATTAATGGTGATTTTTGTTAGTGGAATGGTAGACCATTATTGGTTTACCCTACCCCAGAATATGTGGTTGTTAGCTTTAGTGTTGGGGTTGACTTAGATTTAATTTTTTAAATTTTCATCACAAATTTTTTGCCTCAGTCAATGCTTTGCGTTGAAATTCGTCGAAAAATTATGATTTCAAATTTAAATTATTTATCTCTAGGGTAAAATAGGTTATGTTGAAAAAGCCGATTTGGAACACTTTGGTTCAGGTGTTTGGTAAAGGAATTACTGTTTTGTTGAGTTTACTAACAACGGCAGTATTAACGAGGAAGTTGGGAACGGAAGTATATGGAAACTATATGTTGATTACCTCGGTGTGGTTATTGTGGGATGCGGCAGCTGATTTTGGGAGTAAAGTAATTGGAGTAAGAGAAGCGGCTAACAATATTGGAGAGAAAAGAAAAAATATTTATATTCAGGTAGCTTGGTTTAGGTTAATTACTTCCCTACTGATGTTTATTTTTGGGGTAGGTTTTATTTTGTGTTGGAGCGGTTTTAATGGTGTCGAATTAGAAGCTTTGTTAGGTTTATCGATGATTGGTTTAACAGCGATTGCTGGAAGTTTGGAAATAATTTTTCAGACAGAGATGAGAATGGAGTTAAAGGTTTGTGTGGAGGTGTTATTTCCTTTGATTTTTGTGCTTGGTTTGTGGTTATCGAAAGGAGAGATTAATTTGGTTGGGGTTTTTGGAGGTTATCTGACAGCTAGGGTGATTAGTTTGATCGTTGGTTTAAAACTAACTTCTAGATTAATTGGCAAAATGACTTTAATTAAACCTAATTGGGGTTTTATTAATAATTTTTTGAAAGAAACATGGCCGATGGGTATTTATATGATTTTGTTTTCTGGTTATGATCGAGCAATAGATTCGATTTTAATTAGACAGTTAATTGGGGTAAAAGATTTGGCTTTTTATGGTTTAGCTTACAAGATATATGGAAACCTAGTTCAGCCGGCATATTATTTGATTAATAGCGTATTTCCGATGCTGTCGAATAAGGGAAACGACAGAAGGAAATTGTTTAAGCAAACGGCTGGATTGATGTTTCTAGGGGCGATAGTGGTGTTTGGTGGGGTTTATTTTTTGGCACCGTGGATTATTAATGTTTTATCGGGAACAGAGTTTGTCAGATCGGTAGAAATTTTAAGAATTTTGCTAGTAGCGATGGTTTTTGCTTATGTGGGGCATTTGGTAGGTTTTACTTTGATTGCTAAAGGAAAACAGAAAACGGTTTTGATAGCTGGTGTGATTTCTTTGATAGTAAATATTGGGGGTAATTTAGCCTTGATCCCCTATTTTGGAATTGAAGGTGCGGCTTGGGTAACAGTTTTAACAGAAATGGTAGCAACAGTTTTGATGAGTGTCTTTTTGCTAAGGAAGTAGAATTCAATCTTCCCCCTACCCCCGTCTTTGCCAAGACGGGGGTATTTTTGTATAGTCCGCCCAAGGCCGGCTGAGGGTTAAAAATTCTCATCATAAATTTTTTCATTAGAAAATTAATGGTTGCCCACGTTGAAATTCGTCGAAAAATTATAACTGCGAAGTTAAATTGTTTAATTTTGATTTATTTATCTACTTAATATACTTACGTTTTTTTAATTTAAAAACCTTTGGAATTTGGTTCGGACGAATTTTTATCAGATTTGTTTTAGGTTCAAAAACTCCTCTTATAAGAACATTTTGGCAATAAATACAACTATTGATGTTATGACGTTTTTCACGTTCTTGCTCATTCCACCCATGGCTGTTGGAACGAAAAAAGAAAATAATCTCCGCAAGATAACCGAAACATTACCGCATATTTTAGTTATTAGCTATTAGTTAGTAGTTAGTAGTAAAACAAGTTAAAATAATCTTATGAGTCAGGGTTTACCGACGGCATTAATTTTAGGAATTGATCATTTTGTAGCTAAAAAATTAGCGGAAGCTTTGGTGGAAAAAGATATTCAGGTGGTGGGGGTAGGGGAAATGGTGTCTGTTTTAATGGATTTAAAGAATTTTGTTTGGGCGATGGATTTGACTGAAGTTGAGGGTAAATTTAATTATGTTTTTGATTTTGTGGGGGATAAAAATGATTGGCAAAAAATAGATGGAGAGAAGTTTGTATTGATAGCAGTTGATGATGAATCAAGAAGAAATTATCTAACCAGAGAAGCAAGTGTGTTAGATAAGGATTGGAGGATTGTGGAAGCTAATGGGGTATATGGAGAAAAGATGGGTGATGATAATTTTTTGGCAAAAGTGATTAGGCAGGCAGTAATGAATAAAAACTTGGAATTGTCTAGTCCGGAGGAAGAAATAAGATTGTTGTCGATAGATGATATGGTGGAAGCGGTACTGAGAAGCTGTTTTTTGTCGGGCACGAATAGGGAATATTTTTTGGTTTTAGGTAAAAAAATAACTTTTGAAAATTTGGCAAAAATATTGATGGATAAGGCAAAAATGACTCGATTTAAAGTGATGGAGAAAAAATTAGATATAAATTTGGGTGATGAAAGATTGGCTGAATTAACAGAAAAGCAATTAAGATGGAGAGCTGATGTTGATTTTTCCGATGGGATTGAAGAAACTTTGCAATATTTTTTTTCAAAAATAGATGAAGAGAATAGGCAACAAAAAAACAAGACAAAAGAAGTTAGGATTAAACCGAAACTAGAGAGAACTAATAAAGGTAATTTTGAGGTTTTAGTGGATGATGAGTCTGAAATTAAAATAGTTCAGCCAAATGTAGTTGAAGAAAAAATGGTTGAAGAACTAGATTATGAAGAACCAAAAGAGAGTTTGGAGATGAGTAAAATGACAGTTTATGGGGATAAGGAGACTGATGAAATTATTGAAGATGAGCGAGATTTTGAATTGCCAAGTTTGATGGTTAAACCTCAGGGCGAGAAAGAAAGCAATATGGTAGAGGAGGGTGATGATTGGTTAGAGGAAGAGAGTGATGAATTTGTAGAGGAACCGGTAAAGAAAAATAATGTGGCTGAGAAAAAATTAGAGACTGTTAAAAAAAAGAAAAAAATAAAAGTTGATTTTGGTGACTGGAAAAAAAGATTAAAGTTTTGGTGGTTGGGCTTGTTGGTAATATTGGTGGTAGTGTTAGCTGAGCCAGCCAGGTGGGTTTGGGTGACTTGGAAAGCAGTAGATGGGGTGAAACAAATACCAGAGTTGATTGAGGGAAAGAAATATAATCAGGCGGAAAAATTGGCTGAATCAAGACTTTATCAAGTAGTGACTTTGGATGAAAAAATTAGTGATTGGGGATTAAATTCGATTGAACTTGTAAGAAATTACCAGTCAATATTGAAAGTTTTAACTGATGTGTTAACTTTGGAAAAAGGATTGCCAGAATTAGCGAAGTCGGCAGATACGTTAAATGAGGGAGTATTTCATGACAAAGAAATTAGTTGGAATGAAGTATTGAATGATTTGGATTTGGGTTTAGCAGAAATCGAAAATAATTTAGGAATTTTGCAAGCTAGATTATCAGGGGATTATAGTTGGTTGTCAGCAAAATGGAAAAGCGATTTACAAAAAGGGTTAACTTTGACAGGGCAATATAAGGATGAAGTGTCAAAAGGAAGAGAGGTAATAAAGTTGTTACCAGAATTACTTGGAGTTGATGGGGGATCTAAAGAATATATGATTCTATTTCAAAATGATTCTGAATTACGACCAACAGGTGGTTTTATTGGAAGTTATGGATTACTGAATTTTAAGGGTGGAAGATTAGCGAGTTTGGAAATAAAAGACATTTATGAGGCTGATGGTCAATTAAAGGGTCATGTGGAACCACCTTGGGAGATTAAAACTCATTTGGGTGAGGCTAATTGGTATATGAGAGATGCAAATTGGAAAGCTGATTTTGTAAAAACTAGTGCTGATATTCAGTGGTTTTTGGAAAAAGAGACAGAGAACAAAGTTGATGGGGTGATTGGAATTGATTTGGTGGTGGCTAAGGCAATGTTGATGGCAACTGGAGAGATTTTAGTACCTGATTTTAATGAAAAAATAGATGCAGATAATTTATATGAACAAGCAGAGTTTTATGCCGAAACTAAATTTTTCCCAGGTTCAGTCCAAAAAGCCAGCTTTTTGGGGGCGTTGGGAAAACAACTATTTGAAGAAATAAAAAATCTAGAAACAAAAAAGAGGTTAGTCTTGGCAGAATCAATGTTAGATTTATTGGATAAAAATGAGTTACAGTTGGCAATTAACGAAACGGAAACGGCTAAAAGATTGATGGATTTGGGGTGGGATGGAAGAGTTTATAGTGGCAAATGTAGTGGAGAGAACTGTGTGATGGATTATTGGTATGTGGTTGAAGCTAACTTAGGAGTGAATAAAGCAAATTATTTTTTGAAGAGAAATATTGAGGAAACGACAGTAATATCAAAAACATCAATCGATAGAGTATTAAAGATTAACTACGAAAATACGGCTAAAAATACCGAATGGCCAGGTGGAGATTATAAAAACTACATGAGAATTTATTTACCAAAAGATGTAGAAGTAGGTCAAATAAGTGTGATGGATGGAAATGATACTTCGATTAAGAAAATTTATAGTAGTAATGAAATTACAATTAAAGAAGTTGATGGTAAAAAAGAAGTTGGCTTTTTAGTGATGGTGCCGGTACTAAAGAAAAGAATTGTGGAAGTTAAATATTCAAGTGGAATAAATATGGGAGATAAAACGTTTACTTATATGAAATACATTCAAAAACAGCCAGGGACAGGGGAAACTGGGTTGGTGAGTTTGATTTCATATCCGGAAGACTGGCAGCCATTACAAGTGGAACCAGTAGCAACAATTGTGGGTGGAAAGTTGTTATTTAACCAGAAATTGGATGAGGATATTAAAATGGGTGTGGTATTAGGGAAATAATTTTAGATTCAAGATGTTGAATTCTAGATTCAAGAATAAAATGAATTAAAATTGTAACTTCGGATTTTTTGTGAATTTTTATGTTAGATTAGGTTTATATGAAAAAAGTGGTGGAAGATTTTGTGTGTGAAATGTGTGGAACAAAAGTTAAAGGAAATGGAACAACGGATCATTGTCCAAAATGTTTGTGGGGGAAACACGTGGATGAAGAGATTCCCGGGGACAGAAGTAGTATGTGTAAAGGTTTAATGAGACCAATTAGGAGTGCTTATCGAAATGGAATTTTTAGGATTTTTTATAA
>CAZCWF010000033.1:0-6988 GCA_964502305.1 uncultured Gammaproteobacteria bacterium
TAGCAGTTAGCCCTTGGCATATTCATTTTAGTCGCGGAGCTTGGGAATCATCTGCCGCCTTAGCATTTATTGTTATTGGTACTTACTTTTTTTTCAAAGCTATCAAAGAAAAGTTTTTAATTAACTTTTCTCTTTTTACTTTCAACTTTATCCTTTCACTTTATATTTATCACTCAGCTCGCTTAATTGCCCCTCTTTTAGCTTTATCTCTCTGTCTACTTTATTTTAAATTTTTAATCAAAAAACTTCCTCAAATACTTCTTCCTTTATCATTAGCCATACTATTGGCCATTCCTGTTTTGTTTTCTTTTCTAAACAATGGCGGTACTGCTCGTATTGGCGGTGTCGGCCTTATGGCTGATTCAGGTCCAGCTAGCCGTTCAGAAGAACTCCTTAATCATCACTCTGGAGTCAAACTAATCAATCGAGCCATGCATAATCGTCGAGTTCTTTATTTTATTTCTTGGGCTGAAAAATATACCTCTCATTTTGATCTTAATTTTCTTGCTGTAAATGGCGATGAAGTGCCCAGATCAAAATCACCCGAAATGGGCCAAATATACCTTTTAGAAATTCCATTTTTATTTCTCGGTATTATATTTTTATTAAAATCTAAGATCTACAATCTAAAATCTAAGATCTTTCTATTTGCTTTTCTCTTTATTTCTCCGATTGCTTCATCTTTAACTTTTCAAGCTCCGTCAGCACTTCGTGCCTTAGCTATGGTAATCCCTCTAACTATTATTATTGCTTCTGGTATTTATTACTTTTTTTGTCTTATTCATAAATCAAGATTTATATATCTTATATCAATAATATTTATTGTTTTATACACCTACTCTATCGCTTATTATTTTGATACCTATTTTCTTCATTATGCCAAACGTTATCCTTTTGCTTGGCAGTATCAATTCGATCAACTAGTTCCTTTTGTTGAATCTCAAAAAAATAATTATCAAAATATTTATATTACTAATAAGTATGATCAACCATACATTCTTTTCCTCTTTTTTTCCCAATATCCACCGGAAAAAATTCAATCCCAAATTAAATTAACAGAGCCCGACAAGTATGGATTTTCTACAGTTTCTGGCTATGACAACTATCACTTTGAACAAATCAATTGGGATTCTATTCCTTCTGGATCATTGGTTATCGCTTCCGACGAACCAGTTTCAATATTACCAGAAAAAATTATATACTTTAGTAGTGGCCAACCAGCGTTTAAAATTTACAAAAAACCATGAAAAATAAAATCCTTCTCTCTGTCACTCTAGCTACCTATAACGAGTCCAAAAACATTACCCGCTGTCTTGATGCCATCAAAGACATTGCTGATGAAATTGTCATCGTTGACGGCCAATCTCAAGACAATACTGTCGAATTAATCAAAAAGTTTAAACAAGCAAAAGTTATTTCAACCACCAACAAGCCCATGTTTCATATCAATAAACAAATGGGGATAGATGCTTGTCACGGAGCCTGGATTCTTCAACTTGATGCTGATGAAGTTGTTACTTCTGAACTTAAAAAAGAAATTAAAAGTATTATTGAAAAAGATCCACAAAAAATACCAGAAAATGGTTTTTGGATTCCAAGAAAAAACTATTTTCTTGGAACTTTTCTTAAAAAAGGTGGCCAATATCCCGACTCAACTATTCGCTTTTATAAAAATGGCAAAGCTCATTTACCCTGCAAAGATGTTCATGAACAGGCCGAAGTCGACGGTCAAGTTGGTTGGCTTAAACATGATCTAGAACACTACGCTGACACCTCATTTTCGTTGTATCTACTTCGAGCTAATCGTTATACTACTCTTCTAGCGGATGAATTAAAAACCAATAACATCCCGATTTCTTTTGGTAGTTTTCTAAAATTTTATATAGCTAAACCAACTTGGTGGTTTCTTAAAACCTTTTTTCGTCATCGCGGCTATGTTGATGGCTTCCCCGGATTTGTCTTTTCTTTCTTTTCCGCCCTCCGTTTTCCTATTGCCTATACCAAATACTTTGAATTAGTTAAATCTAATAGAAATATTAATTTATCCCAAGATTGGGACAAAAAATGCGAAACAAAGTGAAGTCCACCTCTGGCGGAAAAATAAAAATTGCCATTGATATTTCACCTACCACCGACGGTAATTCTATCCGTGGAGTAGGGTATTATACCCAAAATCTAATCGATTCTCTTAAAAATGAAATCGAATCTAACCAAAAATATAAAAACTGGTCAATTGATTTTATTAAAGATATCTACGATCTAAAATCTAAAAACTATGATCTAATTCACTATCCCTATTTCGATCCATTTAAACTAACTCTTCCATCAAAGAAAAACACACCAACTCTTGTTACTGTACACGACCTTATTCCTCGTCAATTTAAAAATCACTTTCCGGTTGGAATCAAGGGAACTATCAAATGGTTAATTCAAAAGCACCAACTTAAAAAAACCTCAGGCATTATCACTGTTTCTCAATATTCAAAAACTATTATTAATAAAATTGTCAATTACCCTTTAGATCAAATTTCTGTTACTTATGAAGGAGCTGACAAAAGCTTTCGACCCATCAAAGATAATCAAAAACTTCTTACAGTTCAGAAAAAATATCATCTTCCGAATAAATTTATCCTATTTGTCGGTGATATAAATTGGAATAAAAATATTCCTCATTTAGTTAAAGCTTGTCTTAAAAATAAATACCCCCTAGTTATTGTTGGTTCTGCTGCAGTTAAAGCTAATGTTCCCGAACATCCATGGACCAAAGATTTAATTTGGCTCCAATCCAAAGCCAAAAAACTGAAACAAAAAAAATCAAAGTTACTAACTTTTACCGGTTTTGTTCCAGATGAAGACCTTCCTTCCATTTACAATCTAGCTACTATTTATTGTCAACCATCATTTGCCGAAGGCTTTGGTCTTCCACTATTACAAGCTATGCAATCAGGTTGCCCTATTGCTTTCAGTCGCGATACCTGCCTTCCAGAAATCATGAATGGAGCTGGATTAGCTTTTAATCCTAGGTCAATAGCTCATATTAGAGAAACTTTAAAAACTTTTTGGAAAAGTGCTGAAATTAGACAGCGATATGTTAAACTCGGATTAACCCGAGCTAAATTTTTTAGCTGGGAAAAAACTGCCATAGAAACCCTGTCTGTCTATAAAAAAACTATTGGTTATGAAGAATAGTACCCATTTTCTCTCAGTCATCATTCCTGTTTACAAACAGGAAAAAACTATCGAGAAGGATGTAAAAAATATTATCTCTGTTTTAGACCAAATTAGATACGATTACGAAATAATAGCCGTTGTTGATGGAAAATCAATTGATAATTCATATAAAATTCTTAAAAAAATTAAATCCCCAAATTTAAAAGTTTTTGGTTATAAACTAAACCACGGCAAAGGCTATGCTGTTCGTTACGGTATGGCCAAAACCCAAGGTGACTACGTCGCCTTTATTGATGCCGGTATGGAAATTGACCCAAACGGAATATCCATGATTCTAGAACACATGGAATGGTATGGAGCTGATATTATCGTTGGTTCGAAACAACACCCCGCTTCAAAAGTTAATTATCCTCTCCAAAGAAAAATAATCAGTTTTGGTGGTCATTTAATTGCTCGTTATCTGCTTGGAATTAATATTCATGATACCCAAGCTGGACTCAAAATATTTAAACGGCCAGTTTTAGTCAAAGTTCTCCCTAGATTACTTATTAAAAATTATGCGTTTGATTTAGAGATACTTTCAGTAGCCAATCACTTAGGTTTCAAAAACATCTATGAAGCCCCAATAAAATTAACTTACGACTTTAAAAGTCTCACCCATGCCACTGGGCTAAAAGTAATCAAACAATGCCTTATTGATGCTTTAGCCGTATTTTACCGTCTTAGAGTAATTCATTATTATGACGACAATAATAAAAGAAAATGGGTTTATGATCCAGATTTAGAAATGAGAGTTAATACTGGCTTATGAAACAAGTTTTGTTTTCAATCATTATTCCAGTTAGACAATCTAACCCTTATTTAAAAGAAACTCTCAAAGCTCTTAAAAAACAGACTGTTAATAACTTTGAAATTCTAGTTATCACCGATAAAATTTCTGGAACAGCTAATCCTTCCCAAAAAAGAAATTTAGGTGCCACAAAAGCTAAAGGGGAGTATCTCGTTTTTTTTGACGACGACTCCTTTCCTCACAAAAATTACTTTAAAAACGCCAATAAATTAATTCAAAAATATCCTGAGTTTGCCGCTTTTTGTGGCCCATGTCTCACTCCTCCAAAAGACGATATCTTCAAACAAGCCTCTGGTTTAGTCTGGTCGAGTTGGCTTGGTAGTGGTGGAGCTGGTGTTTATCGTAACAGTAAAAAACCACATCGATTTGTTGACGACTACCCTAGTGTTAACCTAATAGTCAAAAAATCCGATTTTCAAAAAGCTGGTAAATTTGATCAAAGATATTGGCCAGGTGAAGATACCGTTCTCTGTCTCAATTTAACTAAAAGGTTAAATCTTAAAATTTTTTATCACCCATCGCTTGTTGTTTATCATCATCGACGATCAGTAGTTATCCATCATCTTCAACAAATAACCCGTTACGCTATCCAGCGTGGTTATTTTGCTAAAAAATTTCCTCAAACCAGCCTTAGAATTGGTTATCTAATCCCATCTTTTTTTGTATTTTATTTATTACTATTAGCTACTAACTACTTAACTATTAACTATAAAATATTATATTTTCCATTATATCTATACTTATCGATATTATCGATAACTTTCTTTACATTTATTTTAAAAACAAAAAACTTTTTTCTCTCCTTATTGGCTGCCATAACTATTCCAATAACCCACGTTTATTACGGTATACTATTCCTACATGGCCTACTCAAAAAAAATGTCAAATTCAAAGCCCACTCAGTCAACAAAAAAAATGGCCACTATATCGGCGGTTAAATCAATCTCAATTTCCTATCCTCCATTAGAATCCTCAAAAGGATCAGCATTTCTATCCCAAAATCGTCAATTTCAATGGACAAATACAGGTAACGTTATTTATCCCGTCATTCCAGCTTATGCTGCTACTTTACTCCAATCAAAAGGTATTAAAGTGTTTTGGGATGATGCTATTGCTCAACATCTCACCTTCTCTCAATGGCTATCTCAACTCAAAAAAAACCAACCAAATTTAATTACTATTGAAACCAAAACACCAGTAATCAAAAAACATTGGAAAATTATTCACCAAATCAAAAAAGAAGCTCAGATGATCGGTTGGGAACCAATCATCGTTCTTATGGGCGACCACGTTACCGCTTTACCCCAAGAATCAATCAAAAATTGTCCTGTCGATTATATCCTTATTGGTGGAGATTATGATTTTCTCTTAGATGAATTAATCGAAAAAATAAATTCAAAAAACAAGCCTAGAAAAAAAATCTTTAAGCTTTCAAAAGACTCTAGTTTATCCAAACTTCCAATTATTGACAGACAACTGACCCAATGGCAACTATATGCTTACAACAATACTAACTATAAATATAAACCAGGGTCATATATTATGTCGGGGCGAGATTGTTGGTGGGGAAAGTGCAAATTTTGCTCCTGGACAACTCTTTTTCCTGGTAAGTGTTTTCGATCCTTTTCAGTTGAACACACTATAAACGAAATTGAAAATTTAGTTTATAACTTTGGCGTTAAAGAAATTTTTGACGATTCAGGAACATTACCAGTTGGTCTATGGTTAAAAAATCTCTGCCGAGAAATCATCAAAAGAGGGTTAAACAAAAAAGTTACTTTTGGTTGCAATATGCGTTTCGGTGCTTTAACTCTATCCGAATATAAATTAATGAAAAAAGCCGGATTTAGATTCATCCTTTATGGTCTTGAATCAGCCAATCAAAAAACCCTCGATTTTATAAATAAAAATGAAAAAACTTCTGCTGCATTAGAAACTCTTAAAATTGCCAAATCTGCTGGTTTAGAACCGCATATAACTGTCATGATTGGTTATCCTCATGAAAGTCTTAGTGAAGCTCAAAAAACTCTTGATCTAGCCCGATATATCTTCCGAGAAAATCTAGCTGATAGTCTTCAAGCTACCATTCTTATCCCTTATCCTGGCACTCCATTATTCAAATATTGTCAAAAAAATAAATTACTTTTAACCAAAGATTGGGAAAAATATGACATGAGACAACCAATTATCAAATCACCCATTTCGCCTAAAACCGAAATTGAGTTAGTCCAAAATTTATTTAAAGGAATTTTAACTCCAAAATTTTTACTCAAAAAAATCACTTCCATCAGATCTCTTGATGATGTTAGATTTCTATCTACCTACGCCTTTAAATATCTTAAAAAATTAAAAGACTTTTCATGATCGAAGTTTCATTCATCATCCCTACACTTAATGCTCAGTCAGTTCTCGAAAAGTGTCTCAAGTCTATCAATAACCAAATTTTCCCTAAATCAAAATATGAAATTTTGATTATTGATGGGGGATCTAACGATAAAACTCTTTCTATAGCTAAAAAATATAATTCAAAAATACTAAAAAATCCGCTAAAAACAGCCGAAGCTGGTAAAGCAGTTGGGGTTAAAAATGCTAAAGGAAATTTCATCTGTCTCATTGATTCAGACAATATTTTACCGTCTCAAAATTGGCTTGCAAAAATGCTTTATCCTTTTTCTCAAGATTCAAAAATCATCGGTTCTGAACCAATAAAATTCACCTATCGGCCAAAAGCTGGTCTTATCGAAAGATATTCATCTCTTATCGGGGCTAACGACCCATATGCTTTTATCACCGGAGTTTATGATCGCCAAAATTTTATCAACCATAAGTGGACTGGTCTTAAAATAGATCAAATCGATAAAAATCAATATATTCTAATTAAACTTTTCCCAAACCAACAGATACCAACTATTGGAGCTAATGGAACTATTTTCCGATCTGAATTTCTTAAAAATAATTTAAAAACTA
>CAZCWF010000034.1:0-6802 GCA_964502305.1 uncultured Gammaproteobacteria bacterium
GAGCCAAAGTACTTGGTATTGTATCAATAATCTATATTAATTTCCATTATTAGTTGCCTTTTTTAAGGGAAATGTTTCGGACCATCGAAACAAAAGGTTTTTCTGTTAAACTAAATCGTGATTTATATTTTCCACGGTGATGATCAACTCAAAAGCCGAACCGCCATCAATACATTTTTAGATCAAAAAAAAGATTACGACGTCCTTCGACTTGATTCAAAAAATATCAATCCCGACCAAGTTAATGTTTTTATTAACAGTCAGTCCCTTTTTAGTTCTCCAAAAGCAATCGCTCTTTTCAATTTATTTTCTACCCCCAAAGCTAATCTTGACAAAGTAATTAAAGTTATCAAATCCAATGATTCTTTTGACATAATTATTTGGCAAGACAAAACTTTAACTGCCACTCAACTAAAAACATTCCCTAATTCAAAGTCTGAGACTTTTCCTTTAGATAAAAAATTATTTAAATGTATTAATAGCCTAGCTCCAAAAAACACTTCAAGATTTATTCCACTTTATCGCCAAGTCCTCTCACAAGAGCCATTTGAGCTTTTTCTCTTCTGGTTAAAATTCAACATCAGAAAACAACTTACCACCTTTTCCAAGTTCTCTCCAGACTCTTTAAAAACGGCTTATCTTCAAATGATTGAATTAGATTATCAATCAAAAACCGGTCAGCTAGCCATTCCCAAAGAAATCGCTCTCGAAAGAATTTTGCTTAATCTTCTGAAATAGACTAAACTCGGATTATGAACATAGATTTAACTCAATTAACCAACACTCAAACTATTACTAAGCCTTGGGGTCAAGAGATTATCTATACCTCTCCTGATCTAAAATATACCTTTAAACAAATTCAAATAAACGATAATGCTCGGCTTTCACTCCAATCTCATACTGAAAAGGTTGAGACCTTCGTTCTAGTTGAAGGTGAAGCTGATTTAGTTATTGGAGCTGATATGGATCACCTTGAAACTATTCATATGAAACTCAAAAATGGCTACACTATTCCTGTTGGAACAATCCATCGTATGATCGGGATCAAAAACGCCATAATTTTAGAAGCTTCTACTCCTGAAACAGGGATCACTCATCGTTACCAAGACGATTTTTCTCGACCAGATGAAACGGAAGAACTTCGCCAACAACCAAATCGAGGTTGGCAATCTGATCATTAAATAATACTTTTATATAAAAAAATATATTTAGTATTAATTTGATATAAAAATATTCTCCCTAAAGATAGGCAATAGTAAATTTAAACCTATTATTAGCAGTCGAAATATAACACTGCTAAAAAAACTTCCGATCTATTTTTCTGTTATTATTTTTATATGAACAAATCTGCCAATGTTCTTTGGTTTAATCAAATTGATTTAGAAGATGTTAATCAAGTTGGAGGTAAAGGGGGAAACCTTGGAGAAATGTACCAACTTGGAGTTCCTGTACCAAACGGCTTTGTTGTCACTTCAAATGCCTATTTCCAATTTATCGAAGAGAACAATCTCAAACCTAAAATAAAAGATATTCTCAAGATTACTGATGTTGACCAACCTGATCAACTGCTTTCCGCTTCAAAAAAAATCCGACAATTAATCAAAAAATCACCAATTAGTGAATCACTTTCATTAGAAATTATGAAAGCTTACAAAAAACTTTCTAATTTCGGTGGACTCAAAAATGTTCCAGTTGCTGTCAGGACTTCAGCCACCGCTGAGGATTCAGCCGATGCCTCATTTGCTGGTCAAGGTGACACATTTTTGAACGTTATTGGTGAAGTCAACGTTGTTGATCGTGTTCGCGATTGTTGGTCTAGTCTTTTTACTTCCAGATCAATTTTTTATCAGGTCAAAAAACATTACGATCATTTTAAAATCGGTGTTGCTGTCCCAGTTCAAAAACTAATTAACTCAGAAATTTCTGGCATCATGTTTACTGCCAACCCAGTCACTGGTAACAAAAGTGAAATCATTGTCGAAACCATTTGGGGTCTAGGAGAATACATCGTTCAAGGGAAAATTACTCCTGACCAATATATTGTCGACAAAGCCGACTGGCAAATTACTTCAGAAAATCACGTTTCCCAAACGATTCAACTAATCCGAGGCAAAGATGAAACCAAAGAAGCTCCAGTTCCTAAAACCAAACGATCCAAGAAAAAAATTGACGCCAAAATGGCTTTAAAAATTGCCAAAATTGGTCAAAAACTTCATAACCATTATGGCCGACCTCAAGATGTCGAATTTGCCATTGATCGTGGTCAACTTTATATAGTTCAAACCAGACCAATTACTACTATCGATTCCAGTAAAGAAAAAATTGCCGATCAAAAACAAACCGTTACCAACAAAACACCTGATTTAACCGGTGAGCCAGCCAGTCCAGGAACATCATCTGGTGTCGTCATTATCATCAAAGACCCAAAAGAAATTACCCGAGCTCAAAAAGGCCAAATTTTAGTTACCACTATGACTACTCCCGACTTTGTCCCTGCTATGAAAAAAGTCAACGGTATTATTACCGACAAAGGTGGCCAAACATCACATGCTGCTATTGTTAGCCGTGAACTCGGAGTTCCTTGCGTCGTCGGTACCAAAACTGCTACCAAAGATTTAAAAGAAGGGGACATCGTCACCATCAATGGTACTACTGGACAAATTTGGAAAGGTAATTTAACTAGCAACACCCAAGATTCCCCTCTACGATCTAAAAACTATGATCTAAAAACTAATTTAAAGACTGCTACCAAAATTTACGTTAACTTGGGTGAACCTGATTTGGCTTCCACTATTGCCAAAAGAAATGTCGACGGTATTGGCCTCCTCCGTGCTGAATTTATGATGGCCAATATTGGTATGCATCCAAAATATATGATCGCTCAAGGCCGTCAAAAAGAATTTACACTTCAACTTGCCAAAGATTTAATTAAATTTTGTAAATCCTTCAGTCCTCGTCCAGTTATCTACCGAGCTACCGATTTTAAAACTAACGAATACCGCCATCTCAAGTGGGGTAAATTGTATGAACCTGAAGAACCAAATCCATTGATGGGATTCCGCGGTGCCTCCCGCTATATCCAATCTCCCGATGTTTTTGCTATGGAACTCGAGGCTATAAAACTAGTTCGCAATAAATATGGCTACAAAAATCTTTGGATTATGATTCCCTTTGTCCGTACACCTCAAGAACTAATCGAAGTCAAAAAAATTGTGGCTCAAAATGGTTTACTCCGATCCCCATCTTTTAAATTCTTTATGATGGCCGAAATTCCCAGCAATGTTATCCTTCTCGACAAATTTATTGATGCCGGTATCGACGGAATTTCTATTGGTAGTAACGATTTAACTATGTTAACTCTCGGTCTTGACCGCGATAATAGTGAAGTTGCTCCAAGTTTTAATGAACTAGATCCTGCTGTCCTTTGGTCACTCAAACGTCTTATTACCAAAGCTAAAAAACGAGGCATTAGCTGTTCCATCTGTGGCCAAGCTCCAAGTAATTATCCTGAGCTAGTCGAAAAATTAGTTAAATGGGGAGCTACCAGTATTTCTGTCAGTCCAGATGCCATCGATGCTACCCGAGAAATTGTCGCTGCCGCTGAAAAGAAAAAAATTACTCAAAAATAACCACAAATTCACCTTTCAAATTTTTTGGGGTATCGTTAGTTATTTCTTCAAATTTCTTTGTCATCTCTCGGCACACCGATATATTAACTTCATCACCGTAAATTTCTTTTATCTCTCCAACTAATTTAGTTAAGCGAAAAGGGGATTCATACACAATTTTTGCTCCATCAATATTTTTATATTTCTCTAAAACTTTTTTTCTTTCGCCTGATTTTTTAGACAAAAATCCCAAAAAACAAAACCTACCTACCGGTAATCCCGATAACACTGCCGCATTAATCGCAGCACAAGCCCCAGGTAAAGAAGTATATTTTATTCCCAAAATATGGCATTTTTTAATTAATTTCCACCCCGGATCAGAGATAATCGGTGTTCCTGCATCAGTTACTAAACCAACTTCTTTATTCTCTTTCAATAAATTAATTACTTCTGGGATTTTTTGATCTTCCACTTCATCATAAAAAGAAATCAATTTGGGTTTATTTTTAACTCCCAGATTAGCCAACAACAAGCCTGTATTTCTAGTATCTTCACACAACAAATATTCCACCTTTTCCAAAGTCTCTAAAGCTCTAATCGTAATATCACCCAAATTTCCAATCGGCGTCGCAATTATATATAACATAGTCTATTTTAACCTAATTAAAAATAAAAACGGCCTCACATATGTTTCCATACATAAGGCCATTCATAGCCAAAACTAATTAGCTACTAACTCTGCAATAACCACTACGTTATCTGTAGTCGGCGCAGCACCGGACCACGAACGCCAGCAACTAATAAGCAAGAGTCTCCCGGGAGAATCCATTAATACTCTTGAATCAGATGTGAAATCAGCCTTGCTAATGATAAACACATCTTCAACTGAATAAATGAATTCTTCTGATTCCGTACTAAGAAAGATTTGGTCGCCAATTCTTAACAAGTCAAGGTCGTCAAAGACAACCTTACGGTCATCATTATTACTAGAATGACCGTAGAAAAAAACAGTGAAGTCAATTATTTCAGGATTATCAACGATTTCATCTGCAATAAATCCAGGGGTACCTCCTCCAGACCACCAAGCAACTTTATCCATATAGTCTGGATTCACCACACCACCATTTTCCCAAACTTGTTCGTTTGTATACTCCAAAATATCAGCATCAACGCCAATGTTTGGAATAACAATATGAGTCGGTATAGTCGAAACGGTAACAATGTCTTCAGATAACCCAAACGAACATCCCAGAACAGATAAAACCAGAACCAAAATCCATTTCCGCATCTCAATCAACCTTTCTTTTTTGTATATAAATGTACTTTCAGGCCGCAAATTATACAACACGCATTAGACCTTGTAAACAAGTAATATGTTTTTTTTAAAATATGTGGTAAAATACCGCACCCAAGGTCAAAACTAAAATCTACAAAAGGAGATTGATGACTATGGAGCAATTTAACAATTTGTCACCCTTAGAAAAAGGGATACTCATACAAGTAGATACCATTAAGAGGAGGGAATATTATTGGATAGGAAAATTGTAGTGGTGATACCAGCCAGGAATGAACAAGATTCAATTGCCGCAACTATCAACAGCATTCAACAGCAAAGTCTTCCCGTAAACGAGATTATTGTTGTAGCCAATAACTGCAGTGATGGTGACAAAACCGCAGAAATTAGCCAGCAAATGGGTGCTACCACATTTCAAATGTTTCACAATAAACACTTAAAAGCTGGAGCACTTAACTACGTCTTGGAACAAATCATTCCAAAAATGAACGACCAAGATTGCATTCTAATCATGGACGCTGATACTCAACTCTCAACCGACTTAATTGAAAGATGTGTCGACAAACTCGATCAAAATCCAAATGCTGGAGCTGTTGGAAGTATTTTTGTCGGAAGAGAAACAAAAACACTTCTCGGCTGGATGCAAAAAATGGAATTTTGGCGGTATAAAAGACAAATCCATCGAAACGGAGATAAAGCCTTTGTTCTATCTGGGACTGCTTCAGTCTTTCTAGTAAAAACATTTAAAGCAGTAAGAGATGCAAGAAACAATGGCAAACTACCCTTCGGAGGTGGCAGTTTCTACGACATTGTTGGATTAACAGAAGACAATGAAATTACTCTTGCCATAGCAACCATCGGATTCGACTGTCTAACCGCTGAAGTTACCGCTGCAACAGATGTTATGGAAAACATCACCACACTCAAAAAACAAAGAGAAAGGTGGTACGGAGGAGCCCTTGTAAACCTAAAATCATACGGACGATCACTACCTTGGCATCTAAAATGGGTTTACTGGAGTCAACAAATCGGATTATTCTTTTCACTGTTAACCCTAATGCTGCTCTACAGTGTCTGGGTTTTCCTTCTCGTAAACTACAGTAAAATCGACGTTAACTGGTGGTGGTTATTACCGTTAGGTATTTTAGCCGTTGAAAGGACATTTACAGTATGGCAATTAGGATGGAAAGCGAGATTGATCGCTGCTACAATTATTCCGGAACAAATTTACAGCATCTTACTAATCTTCTTCTACAGCTTAGGACTAGCTGATTTTATAATCGGCAAAAAAGGTCAATGGCATCAGACATGACAGAAAGAAGGTAAAAAATGGAATTTCTTTTTCTAGTGGGAAACAAAATATCCTTCATCTTTTGCAAGGTATTTATAACTATTCTCTGGTTAAGCCTTGCCTCGTTAATTTTTGGCATGTTCAAATACAAGATATCTATCGGCCCGATCAAAAAGCCATCTGGCAAATATCGACTTGGAATTCTAAAAAACGGGCATCCGATCCAAATCACTTTCTTCAAAAAAGAACGACGGCAATAAATACAATTCTGAAGAGAAGGAGGAACCAAAATGTATAAACCTGCAGTACCTGCCGGGGCAACAGGAGTGATACTTGTAACAGCTACATCACTCAACTGGTTGCCAATAACAATGTTCGCCATTTGCGCGATAGTCCTCGGAGTAGGCATAATCTGTGCTTACAAGATTGCTAAAGGCAAAATCCATTAAGGTCTCCAACAACCCGGACGTTACAAGTATGCTACGCATACGAAATGACATCCGGGTTTTTTATTTCTTTAAACAACCATCCTTTCTAAAAAACACTCTTTCCAACACGAATCAACTACATAAGTCTTTATTCCAATTTTAATTCCCGATTTATTTAACC
>CAZCWF010000035.1:0-6448 GCA_964502305.1 uncultured Gammaproteobacteria bacterium
CAGCGATATTTCTACCCATCTGTTCAGAATTGTTGAGAGCTTCCATAGCTTTAGCAGCATCTTCTTCGTTTTCGAATTCAACGAAACCGAAACCTTTGCTTCTTTTAGAGAATTTATCAATGACTACGTTAGCTGAAGTTACAGCCCCGTAAGCTGAAAAGATTGAATTCAAATCAGCATCTGTCATTGCAAAAGGAAGATTGCCTACAAATAATTTTTTTGCCATGTGTTTTTTTTAAAAACTCCTTAAATACCTTAATAAAATATAACAGGTTTAAACCTCGTTCCTAAAAGTTGGCTACTTCCAGAAACTAATGAATAGTATATAACAAATTTCCTAAAAATGTGTAAAATTGACTATCTATGCTTTGTATTGACCGTTCCACCTCAGAATCAGACATTTTGAGTCTTTTGCTAAAAAATCGCCAAATTAACCCAAAAGATATCGATAGTTTTCTAAATCCTATCTCGCCCCAAAAGTTAACTCCAAAAAATTTTGGTGTTAACCAAAAATCTTTGGACAAAGCCATTAAAATAATTGAAAGCCATATTCAAAATGGGAATCAAATTTTAATTTATGGTGACTACGATGTCGATGGAATTACGGCTACCGCTATCCTTTGGCAAACTTTATATCAAAAAGGTGCCAAGGTTCTACCTTTTGTTCCCGATCGGGAAGCTGACGGCTATGGTATCAAAGCTAATTCTTTTTTCCGAATCGAACAAGAAAAACAGCTTCATTTTGATTTACTTATCACTGTTGACAACGGTATCGTTGCTGGCAAAGAGCTAGACCGAATCTTAAAATCTGGCACCCAAATTATTGTCATCGATCATCATGTTGCCGATGATTCACTTTCCAAAGAAATTATCTCCGTCCATTCAACTCAGACTTCTGGGTCAGTTCTTTCTTGGCTAGTTTCTTCTCAAATTGATAAGAATAGTGATCTTGGCTTAGCTGCTCTTGGTGCTGTCACTGATTGCATGCCTCTTAATACCATTAATAGAAATATTGTTTTTCATGGCCTTCAATCACTTCGGCTTCAACCTAATCACGGTATCAAAAAACTAATTCAAATCAGCGGCTCCAAGCAGGATTCTCTAACCACTTATGATCTTGGTTTTATTCTTGGTCCTCGGATCAATGCTGTCGGCCGATTATCCAATCCAACTGACGCCTTACGACTCCTATGTAGCCAGACCGCCCAACAAGCCAATAAATTTGTTCAAATTCTTGATGATTACAATCGAGAACGCCAAACTCTCCAACAAGAAAGCCTTCTGTCTGCAGAAAAAAAAGTTACTACTGACAACAAAATTATTTTCGTTGCTGACAAAGATTTTCACCCCGGGGTTATTGGCCTAATTGCTGGTCGTCTCACCGAAAAATATTATCTCCCATCTATTATTATTAGTGTCGACGAAGAAATTTCCAAAGGTTCTTGTCGTTCTATCAAAGAGCTTAATATTATTGAAACTTTACGCCAGTTTTCTGATCTTTTTGTTGATTTAGGCGGACACGCCGGTGCTGCTGGGTTTAGTATCAAAACCAAAAATATAACTAAACTTCAGAAAAAAATTACCCAGTTTGTTAATCAAAAATTAGCTTGTTGTGAATTAAAGCCCGAAAAATATATCGATGCCGAAATGAAATTAAACGCTGCCACAGTTAAAAATTGTTGCCTAATCAAAAAACTCGAACCATTTGGGATTGGCAATCCTGACCCAGTCTTTTTATTCAAACAAGTCCGAGTTGTCGAAAAGCGATTACTTGGTTCTACTGGTGATCATTTAAAATTAAAAGTTGATGATCCTACCACTTCTCAAAAAGAAAATATTTTAGTTGACTCTATAGCTTTCAAAAAAGGGGACTTGGATTCTAAAATCCATGTTGGAGATTTAATTGATTTCACTGCCAATCTCAATTTAAATATTTGGAATGGTTATACTTCTCCCCAGCTTGTCGTCAAAGATTTTCTAAAGTAAAATACACTCATGATGGAAAGAATATTGGCCAAAGAATGTCTCCAAAAGATCGGAGAAAAAGTTTTACTCCAAGGTTGGGTTAGCAATATCCGCGATCATGGGCAATTAATCTTTATCGACTTCCGTGATTGGAGTGGTGTTGTTCAAATCGTTATCGATGCTCACGACAGCGAATCCAATCACAAAATTGCCGCTTCTTTAGGTATGGAGTGGGTGATTGAAGTTGAAGGTCAAGTTGTCGATCGTGATCCCAAAGCTGTTAATCCAAATTTACCTACTGGGAAAATTGAAATTAATTGTCAAAAATTAACTGTTTTAAATAAAAGTGAAGTTTCGCCTTTCCCCCTTGACACTGATGGTACTGAAATTGACGAATCTTTACGTTTAAAATATCGCTACATTGATTTACGTCGACCTCGTTTGGCTCATATTCTCGAAAGCAAACACAAATATACTTTAGCTGTTAGAAATTGGATGGATCAAAATGGTTTTGTCGAAATTTCAACTCCACTTTTGACCACCACTTCTCCCGAAGGTGCTCGTGACTTTTTAGTTCCTTCACGAATTCACAAAGGCAATTTCTTTGTTTTACCCCAAGCCCCTCAACAATTCAAGCAACTTTTGATGGTTTCTGGTGTTGATAAATATTTTCAAATCGCCCCATGTTTCCGTGATGAAGATCCTCGGGCTGATCGTCATGCTGGTGCTTTTTATCAAATCGATATTGAAATGAGTTTCCCCACTATCGATAAACTTTTTTCTGCTGCTGAAAATTTAATTAAAGATACTTATCAATCTGTTGCTCCCAACAAAAAAATTACTCAAGTTCCTTTCCCTCGCATCCCTTATAGTGAAGCGATGAATAAATATGGTAGTGACAAGCCAGACACTCGTTTTGGTCTTGAATTACAAAATATTACTGATGTTGTCAAAGGTAAAAGTGATTTTAATGTTTTTAATAACACTGATGCTATTAAATGTCTTGTTGCTCCAAAATGTGCTGAATTTAGTAAAACTCAAATTGAAAAATTAGAAAACTTAGCCAAAGAAAAAGGTGCCAAAGGTTTAGCTTATACCAAAGTTGCTGATTCGGGTTTAGACACTGGTGTAGCTCGATTTTTTAATTCTGAATTACAAAATGAAATTATTAAAGCCACTTCTGCCAAAGTTGGTGACATGATTTTCTTTGTTGCCGATACCTTAAATATTGCTAATAAAGTTTTGGGCCAAATCAGATTAGTTTTAGGTGATCAATTAAATCTTCGAGATCCAAATTTACTTCAATTTAATTGGATTACTGGTTTCCCTTTTTACGAAGTTGACGATGACGGTAAACTTGATTTTGGCCACAACCCTTTCTCTATGCCCAAAGGCGGTATGGAAGCTTTAAAAACTCAAGATCCGCTTACAATCGAATCTTATCAATACGACCTAACTCTAAATGGCTACGAACTTGCTTCTGGATCTATCCGTAATCACGAGCCAGAGACTCTAGTTAAAGCTTTTGAAATTATTGGTTATGGACGAGATGAAGTTCTCAAAAAATTCGGTGGTCTATACAATGCTTTCCATTATGGTGCTCCACCACATGGAGGTTGGGCTATCGGTCTTGACCGCCTTATGATGTTGCTTCTTGACGAACCAAACATCCGCGACGTCTACGCTTTTCCTCTTAATTCTAATGGAGTTGATCTCTTGATGAATGCCCCCAGTCCAGTTGATCAAAAACAGTTGGACGATGTTGGTTTAATACTTAAGCCAGATGCCCAAAATCCTAAAGAATAATTGGCTAAATTTTTTAATCATTTTTTTAATTCTACTAGTTAATCTTTTTTGGCTGCCAACTTTTTCTTTCTGGAAAATCTACCCTAAAAACAATTTTATTGTTCAAAATAGTCAAATTTTAGATTTTCAACACCCAGAAATTCCTGTCGTCAAACTTGTCCAACCACCTCAACTTCTGTCTGATGATTATATTTTAGTTGATGTTGATACTAATAAAATATTAATTAGTAAAAATCAAAATAATCAAATTTATCCAGCTTCTACTACTAAATTAGCCACTGCTTTAACTGCCCTAAATCTTTATCCGCTAGATGAAATAGTCACTATTACTCAAACCTATGAGGAGGGTAAAGTTATGGAACTTCAATTTGGAGAAAAAATTACTGTTAAATCTTTAGTTAACGCTTTGTTAGTCTATTCTGCTAATGATTCTGCTTTTTCTCTAGCTAACCACTATCAAAAAGGTGTCTCTGGGTTTATTGACCAAATGAATTTATTAATGCTCAAATACGGTTTATCCAATACTCATTTTACTAATTTTGATGGTATTCATAACGATAATCATTACTCTACTGTTTATGATTTATCTCAATTAGGTCGATTAGCTATCCAGAATTCCACTGTTCGTGATGTAGTTAAAAACAAAAGTTTAACTATTACTGATATAACTGGGGAGATCAAGCATGAGCTTACTTCCACCAATGAATTATTAGGTGTTATTCCCGAAATAATTGGACTCAAAACTGGTTGGACTCCTGAAGCCAAAGGTTGTTTTATCGGTCTAATCAATATCAATGGTCACCAAGTCATCAGCGTTGTCGCTAACAGTGACGATCGTTTCCAAGACACTAAAGCACTCATCTCTTGGCTCAAACAAAACGTTTCTTGGGGTAAATACTAAACGTGTTAAAATAACCAGTTATGTCTGTAGAGAAAGATAACCCGAATTCATTTTTTTGCCCTTATGCTCGCGATGGTATATATTCACAAACTACCAAGCCCTATGTTAGGTGCGATTTAGGTATGGGAAGATGTCCGTATGAAACTTACTTTATTTGGACACGTGAGTATCTAACTCCAGAATATGATAATTGCCCAATATATAGAAAAAATTCAATCACTGATCAAACTGGTTCTAGTGAAAAAGAAAATCCTAAACCTGTTGAATTTTTCGATGAACAATATCTAAATGAAGGATATTACAGATAGTTATTCTGATTTTGTGTATTTATCCGTTATTGCTGGGACATAAGCTACAAAATTATTGTCACCTTCAAACACAAAAATTGGCTGTAAATAATTAGTTAAAGTCGTTGGTTCATAATAAGCTAGATACATCTTTCTTATTACTACATCAGTATTGCTAACATCTCTAGCTGTCCAATAATTGCCTGATCTTAATTTCTCAACAGCTTCCTCACCAGTTTTTATTGGATAGGTTGAATAAGATTCTCTATCAATATTCAGATCCTTGAAATTTGCTCCAATTATTTTTTTTGCCTCTACTGTCGATCCTGAAATCAATACCGAAACAGAGGCCTGTCCAAAATTAGATGAAAGCAAATCGAGATCATCAAAACTTTTTCGATAGAAATCAACTCTAACTGCATTTGCTTCAGATTGAGCTGAGACTGATTGTAAGGCTCCACTATCTATTCTCCAATAAGAAACCACCTGTTCACCATCTTTTAAATCTGACACCAGTTTTTCTCCTTTATTTAAAAAATTCGAAGCAACTTCTATTGCCTTAGTCTTATTTGGTACTTCTGTTTCAGTTAGCAACATTTGATCCGAAGCATACGGATAAGTTATTTGAAAATCACCATCCAAAACATTTACTGTCAAAGTTTTATTATTAGTTGTATCCTTAAATTCATAAATACCCGTCTTTAATTCTGTTGGTTCTGTTGTAAAACCAAAAGACTTAGCTGTTTCTGTATCTTCCTGTAATGCTAAAAATGTTGTATTTGGTCGGTAAATTACATAAACTTTTAACTGATCATCAAAATCTGGAATTTCGTCATTAGGTAATTCAAAATTAAAGTTCTTTTTTACCGCTGTTTTCTCAGGAAACGATATCCCTGGCAAAATTCCATATTTTACTGTTGGAGCATAACGAGTCGGATTATTAGCTTTATACACTTTATAGCCAGTTGTAACTATCATCCATAATAAGCTAAAAACCACTATTCCTAAACTTCCAAATTTGATTGTATTTCTGGCAACATAAGCTGTCTGAGTTAATGACATAAATAATTCTACACTAAATGTTAAAATAATAACCATGAGTGACACTAAAATTGTTCGTACTCGCATTGCCCCTAGTCCAACCGGGGAATATCATATCGGCCATTTGCGCACCTGTCTTTACGATTATGCTCTAGCCAAAAAATATAATGGCCAATTTATTATTCGGATTGAAGATACCGATCAAAAAAGATTTGTCCAAGGTTCAATGGAAAGGACTCTTCAAGTTATCAAAGATTATGGTCTCACATGGGATGAGGGTCCAGACATTGGCGGTCCTTACGCCCCTTATATTCAAACTCAGCGATTAGAAATTTATCAAAAATACGCCAAACAGTTAATTGATCAAGGTTTGGCTTATTACTGCTTTTGTACTCAAGAGCGTCTTGATTCTTTACGCGCTTCCCAAAAAGCCGCCGGTCATTTACCT
>CAZCWF010000036.1:0-6261 GCA_964502305.1 uncultured Gammaproteobacteria bacterium
TTTAGCATTTTCAAGTTTGCTGGTGATATCAGAGACTTGATCGATTTTGGCTTGATTTGGCATAAAATTAGATCATAGATCGTAGTTATTAGATCGTAGATTGTTTTTTATTTTAAAAAATAACTTACTAAACGAAAAAGAGCCTCGAAAACGAGGCTGCTGTAAAACAAAATACTTATTGTTTTGCCTCGGCTGGATTTATAAGCTGGAAAAGCTAAACCGGCTGTCTTCGGTTAGATAGGGAATTATAACAAAAGTTTGGACCAAAAGAAACCCCGGAGATAGTGTTATGCGAACGGCTTTGAAGCCAAGCACTATCTTCGGGGTAATCGGTCAGGTTTTAGTCTGCGTTCACAACAGTGAAACCATTTTTGGCGGCCTCGGCGATGAATCGGTCAGCTTCAATAGTAGGAATCTCTATACTGCTTGTTGAGCAGCCTGATTCGTCAATATGAAATTGCCGAAAACAAAGAGCAACTTCTTGGGGGTCAACGGCTTGGCCGTTTCGAATAATTTGAAGTGTCATATGGTTTCCTTCCTTTATTAGTATCTGCGTGGATTGCGCTTGAGACATGGGTCAGACAGGTGGTGATTGGCGGTCTTGGGTTCGGGTGGGGTGACGGCGTACGTTTTGCTGCGATTGTCGTAGCTGGGGTCATCAACTTGAGTTCGGCGACCGCTTGCTGTCGTCTTGTTATCGTTGTTAGTTCTCCTGGTTTTGTGATTATGCCTTCCCATGGTTCGAAATCCTCCTATTTTAATAACTTCTTGCAGCTCCAGCCCAGTACACTTGTTTGTTCACGAAGCGTTGAAAGCTGATCGTCGTCAACTGCTACCAGATACGGATTTCCGTAGACGTGCCTGATGGGCATTCCGATTTTTCTGTTAACAGTAATTGACGACACAGGGTTCCCTGTTTGATCAGTGACAGCTACCTGACACATTGATGTTTTCCTCCTTCCTCTGAGATTAAGACTCGTCTGAGTCTTTTGAAACTAAAACCTGATTTTTAAAAGGTACAAAACTTGAAAAAATAAAAAACAAAAGCTTGAATTGTTTAATTATTTTAAGTCTTTATATGAGGGGTATTTTAATGAAAATTTCAGTATTTGTCAAAATTATGGGATATATTTTGTTGTATTCAGGTGAAGATTAAAAATTTTTGATATAAAGAAAAGGTGAAGACTTTTTTAAAAGTAATTGTAATTTTGGTTTTGTTTGTGGGGGTGGGGTATGGGATTGGTAAATTTTTGGATAAAAATACTGACTGGTTGTCGCCGGTGAGTGAATATAATGAAAACGTTGGGGTTGGAGAGACTACTGTGACAAAGGAGAAAAATACAGGTTATTTGGCTCAATATAATTTTGAAAATTTAAGAAAACGAGAAAGTGAAGCTTCAAAAATTACGATTGTGCAAGAAAGTACAATTTTGGAAGAAGCCAGAAAAAATGTGTTGAAGACTTATGCTGAGGAAGGAATAACTAAAGAAAGTAATTTTAAAAGTTACGAAATAACTTTTGAGAGTAATGGAAAGACAATTTCAGGAATGATGAACATTCCAATGACGGCTTCTAGTCAAAAAATGCCAGCAATCATTATGATTCGGGGTTATGCCGAAAGTGCGGGTTATTTTGTTGGTTCTGGAAGTTGGAAAGCGGCAGATGAATTGGCTAGAAATGGATTTGTGACAGTGAGTATAGATTTTTTGGGATATGGAATGTCGGATGATGAATCGAAAGATATTTTGGAAGCCAGATTTGAGAAACCAGTAGGAGTGTTAGATTTGATTGAATCGGTAAAAAGTTTAGGTTATGTGGATGGTAGCAAAATTGGAGTTTGGTCGCATAGTAATGGAGGTCAAATTGCTATTTCAATTTTGGAAATTACTGGACGAAATTATCCGACAACTTTGTGGGCACCAATGACAAACCCTTTCCCTCAAAGTGTATTAGAAACAATGGATGATAGTGAAAATGGAAAAATCGTAAAGCAAAAAATTTATGATTTTGAAGAAGATTATGATGCCAAACTTTATTCGATTGATAATTTTTATGATTGGATTCAGGCACCGATTTTAATTCATCAAGGAACAGCAGATGTCTGGTGTGATGTGGAATGGCAAGAAACGGTAGTTAATGCTTTAAAAAATTTAGGGAAAGAAGCAGAATTGGATATTCGTCAGGGGACTGATCATAATATGAAAGAATCTTGGGATGAGGTAATAGAAATGGATATAGAGTTTTTTAAAGAAAAATTTGGAATATAAAATTAATAAATTTTGTCATGAATTTTTTGTCTCAGTCAATACTGGCGTGTTGAAATTCGTCAAAAAATTATGACTTCAAATTTATTCTTAAAAACAGGTTTTTTGGATAAAAATATAGTACAATAAGTTTATGCAGGTATATTTAATTGCTTCTTCGCGTTTGGTTGACCAAGATAAAGAAATTTATGGTCAAATGTATAAGACTATTTCTTCAGAATATAAAATGGTGAGTGACAAAGTTTGGCGATGGGTGAAGAGCGGGGTGACGGATTCTATAAAAAATGACGAACAGGCGAAAAAGGAGAATTACAATGAGACTTTGAAGTGTATTAATAAGGCTGATGTAGTAGTAATGGAAATTTCGGGTCATAGTATGTCAATGGGTTATATTGTGAGTAAAGCTTTGGAAATTAATAAGCCAGTGATTGCTATGTATCGAGAAGGAATGGAACCGGTGTTTATCGCTGGTATAGGTGACCCAAAATTGATTTTAGTGAAATACACTCCACAGAATATGGAGAAGACAATTTGGGAATCGTTAAAGAAGGCTAGGAGTTTGATTGATGTAAGATTTAATTTTTTTGTTAGCCCAAAGATTTTGACTTATTTGGATTGGGTAGGGCAAAAACGAATGATTCCAAAATCGGTTTTTTTGAGAAATTTGATTGAGAGAGAAATGAAAAAAGATCGGGATTTTAAAGGATAAGAATTTATTGATTGTCTTGTTTATATTTTTCCTTGGTTTGGAGCCACCACGGAGATTGGCGACACAATTTTGAGGAATCTTTTGGATCAGCTAAAATTGTTTTGATTAATTCTTCCAAATAAATTGTATTTTGAGAACCTTTGACTAAAATGGTTTCGCCTCCATTGATGGTGTTTTGAAGATATTCAACGGCTTGCCACCAATAAATAAATTTTTTTGATTTTGGACCAAAATATTTTTTGGTTTGAGGACCGACAGAGATAATAATATCGGCAGATTTGAGAGCGACAGAATAAATATTTCGGTGTTCAATTGGAGTGGATTTGCCCAATTCTCTCATATCTCCTAAGACGGCAATTTTTTTAGTTTTGAAAGTAGAAAGAAATTTTAGAAGTTCTTGACAGGCAATAGGGGAGGAATTATAAGAGCTGTCGATAATGGTGGTATTCTTGATGCCTTTGAGAATGGAAGAACGGGATGGAGGTAAGGAAAAACTTTGTTGGATATTTTTGGTAGCCTCTTTTTGAGGGATATTAAAAAGTTGAGCCAGGGAGAGGGCAGCGCCAAAACCGATATCATAAATTGGAGGAAGGAAAAAATTTTTAAATTTAATTTCGGTAGGAGTGATATTGATGATGTTTTTGTTGGTAGTGTATTTGGTGACGAGTTTATCGTTGGGGTTGATGATAGCAACTTTAGCCTGATTGACTAATTTGGCTTTTTCGGCAGCGATTTGATCAAGAGAATCGAAACACAAAAGATGGACTGGGCTAACATTGAGAAAAATACCGATATTTGGTTGAACAATAGAAAGAAGATAATCCATATTTTTAGGCCAAGAGGCAGAGTCAACACCCATTTCTAGAATTAAAATGTCGTAAGTTTTCCAGTTAATAAGATATTTGATTGGAGCGAGAAAAAGAATTTTGAGCCAGGAAATAGGACTGTAATCATTTATTTTTAAATCTAAAAAACTAAGAGGAAGGCCAGACTCGGAATTGCAGCCGTTGTTAGTTTTAACTTTAAAAATTTTTGGGAAAACAGATTGACAGGCAAGAAGAGTAGAACTTTTGCCAGCAGAACCGGTGATACCAATAATATCAAGTTGTTTGTGTTTTCTTTTTTGAAGAAAATGAACTTTGGCTAACTGAAGCTTGGCAAAGAAACGAATATAGTTTAGGACTAAAAGAGATAGATTTTTTTTCACTAATTGTATTTTATCAGGTATAATGAAATTCATATGCAAAAAATGAAAGTATTGCTGTTGATGGGTGGCGGTGGTTCAGAGCATGAAGTATCGTTGTCTTCGGGGCAGGAAGTATTGAAGAATTTTGATAAAGAAAAATATGAAGTGGTGCCAATGGTAATGGAGATTGAAGAGTTGGACATGGCAAAAGTAAAAGAAATTAATCCGGAAGTAGTTTTCATTGCCCTTCATGGTGGAGTAGGTGAGGGCGGTACGGTACAAAAAATGCTTGAAAGTGAGGGGATAAAGTTTATTGGATGTGGAGCAGAGACTTCTGAATTGGGTTTAGATAAAGTGAGGTTTTTAGAATTGGTCAAAAATGCTGAAATTCCAACGCCAAATGGGTTGGTGGCAAAAAAAGGTGAGCTGGTTGATCTGGATATAGTTAAAGAGTTGGGGAATAAATGGGTGGTTAAACCGGCTAGTCAAGGATCGAGTGTAGGGGTGACAATTGTGGATAATTTAGATAAATTGGATGGAGCGTTGGAATTGGCTTTTGAGTTTGAGGATAGAGCAATTATTGAAGAATTTTTACCAGGGATGGAAGTGTCATGCGGAATTTTAGGGAATGAATCACCAGTGGCTTTACCAGTGATTGAAATTTGTCCAAAAAATGTGTTTTTTGATTATGAAGCAAAATATACTGATGGAAAATGTGAAGAAATTGTGCCGGCCAGATTGAGTGAAGAAATAACCAAAAAAATTCAAGAATATTCTTTGAAAGTTTTTGAAATTACAAAATCCAAAGGCTTTATTCGTGTTGATTTTGTGGTTAAGAATGGGGTTGAACCGGTAATTTTAGAGATGAATACGATTCCGGGGTTAACGCCGAATTCTTTGTTACCAAAGGAAGCGAAAGCAGTGGGAATTGAGTATTCTCAGCTTTTGGATAAAATGATTGAATTAGCGTTGGAATAGACCGAGATACATGATTCATGATTCTGGATTCATGAATAGAAGTATTATTGCTTTTGGTTGATTGAAGAATTGATCTTTGGGAAGGCTTTGATAAGGTGGAATTTTTTGATTTTTTGATGGAGAATTTTTTGGTGTTTAAGAAAATCTCGCTTGATATCTTTGAAGTCGGGTAAATCTAAATTGTGTTGACGGAATTCTTCAAGAGTGTTGAGGTAGTGTTTTTTGATTTTATGGAAATTTTTATAAATAGATTTGATTTTGATGAGTGATTTTAGGGTAAAAATAAAGTCGATTAAAAAGTAAGTAATAATTAGTGTTGGCAGCCAATAAAATTTATCTAAATTTAGGATTAAATTTTGAATGTGAGGATGAATAAAGTAAAAAAGGAAAGTGCCGAAAATTCCCCAATATAGAGAAAAACGAAGACAAATATAACCGTTGAGATTAAATTTTTCTTGAGAATAATCCCACCAATGAGCATGAAAAATTTTGTCTAAAATAAAGCCAGTAAAATATTCGATAGTTGAAGTAATAATGACTGTTCCAACGAAGATTGGAATTGGGTGGTAGGAAAGCGGGTGGAGGAGAATAATCAGAGATAAAATACCGAAGCCGTAAATAGGACAAAATGGGCCGAATAAAAAACCCCGGTTAACAAACTTTTTAGTGTCAGCTAGAGCGTAAGCAACTTCAACGACCCAACCAAGAAAAGAATAGATGGTAAAAAAATAGATGAGCTGGGCAAGAGAGTAGGGCATTGATTTATTTTAGCTTAAAGTGAGTAAAACCAAAAATCCCTCCATGATTGGAGGGATTTAATTTATTTTAAATAAATTTATTATCTGGTTATTTCAACTTTGACACAAGGACCCATGGTGGCACAAAGAGCTAATTTTTTGACTTTATTAGCTTTGACAACCTTGATGAGTTCTTCGATATTAGCGGCTAATTCTTCAGCTGGTTGAGAAACTTTTCCAACAACAATATGAACTATTGGAGCTTTTTTCTCGGTTTTGATGACAGTTTTAGCAATTGATAATCGTTTGACAGCAGCTTCTGGATCGTCGGTTAAAGTACCATTTTTTGGCGTTTGACCTGAGCCTGGGACAGGAGGAGTCTGAGAT
>CAZCWF010000037.1:0-6162 GCA_964502305.1 uncultured Gammaproteobacteria bacterium
GGTGATAATGGAGTAAAAAATGAACTCAACTCTAAAGGTCTATCTAATACCCAAATTGACCAAATTTTTAACTATATCAAACAAGCTCAACCAGATGAAAACCTGAAATAGGTTTTAGACCTTTTAAAAAGCTTTAATCTTCCTCAAAATGCTTACGTTTTCGACCCAACATTAGTCCGCGGTTGCGATTATTACACTGGCACAATTTTTGAAGTCAGTGTCACCGAGCCAAAAGTTGGAGCTATTGGCGGTGGTGGTCGTTACGATAATTTAGTTGCCACTCTCGGCGGTCCCCAAATTCCTGCTGTTGGTTTCTCTTTTGGTTTTGAAAGAGTTGTTGATGCCATCAAAGAATTAGATCTCCTCCCAAAATCACAAACCAATAAGATCAAAATCCTTATTGCTAATTTAGGACCAGAAACTCAAAATGATATCCTCCAACTCACTTCCGTTTTAAGAGATAATGATATTTCTTCCATAATTTATCCTGACTCTGATAAACTCGGGAAGCAAATCAAATATGCCCTAAGTTTAGGTATTCCCTATTTAGCTATCATCGGCACCAATGAAGCCGCCAATAACCAAATAACTCTAAAGAATTTAGAAACTTCAGAACAAAAAACCATATCCCTCTCAGAATTACTTAATATTTTAAAAGATTAACAATCTGTGTTAAAATAGACCCTATGAAACAAGGAATTCATCCACAATATTATTCTGATTGCCAAGTCACTTGTGCCTGCGGTAACAAATTTACCACTGGTTCAACCGTAGAAAAAATCGACGTTGACGTTTGTTCTAAATGTCACCCTTTCTTCACTGGTCAACAAAAATTCGTTGACATCAAGGGAAGAATCGATAAATTCAACGAAAAAATGGCTAAAGGTAAAGCTTATTCCAAAGCTAAAACCGCCAAAAAAGTCACTAAAAAATCTAATTAGCTACTTTTAAAAACCGCTTTAATTTACCTAAATTTGGCGGTTTTTATTTTATTTAATAAATTTACTTTGTACTTTATACTTTCTACTTTAAACTAAAATATGCCAACAATTAACCCTAACATTGCTATTATGGAATTCTACCCAGGTCCGGGCGGTCAAGAAGCTACTATCTGGGCCAATGATTTGATGAACATGTATGTCCGTTACGCCAACAAAGTCGGTTGGAAAGTTTCCCAAATTAACGAACACATTGTTCAAATATCAGGTTTTGATGCCTACAATCAGCTAAAACATGAAGCTGGAACTCATCGTGTTCAACGTATTCCAATTACTGAAAAACGTGGTCGAATTCAAACATCTACGGCCTCCATCGCTATCATGCCCCAAATTGAGTCTAAGGAAGTCAATTTTAGTATGGATGATGTTGTTATCACTGCCTCTCGTGCCGGTGGTAACGGCGGTCAAAACGTTAACAAAGTTTCTACTGCTATTCATTTAGTTCACAAACCTACCGGTTTGATGTTTGATGTTCGTACCGAACGTTACCAACAACAAAACCGAGAAATCGCTTTAAAGCTTTTACAAAATAAATTGTGGCAAATGGAAGAAGAGAAACGCGCTGCTCAAGTCGCTGGTGGTCGTTCCAATATTAGTCAATCTGGCCGAGCCGATAAAATCCGTACTTATAACTACCCCAGAAATCAAGTTAAAGATCACCGAATTGAAAAATCATTCAACAACCTCGACCAAATCATGGCCGGTTATCTTGACGATTTATTACTCGAACTCACCGTCCTCGACCAACCGATTGAAGAAAAGAAAAATTAATTTTCTCTTTTTTCCAAAGCCACTTCCACTTCCGTCTCCTTGCTATCCCGATAATACTTTAACTTAACTGTATCCCCTATTTTTTTTTGATTAATTATTCCTGCAATTGAAGTATCCTCAACATCAACCATTTTTTGTCCATCAATCTCAGTAATAATATCACCCATCTTTAATCCAGCTTTTTCCGCCGGACTATCTTTCACTACCGTTTGAACATAAGCTCCAGCTGGTACTTCATTCAGTAATGCCGCTTGTTTTGAAATCATCTGGTAGGCCACTCCTAAATATGGTCTATCAAATTCACCTGTTTTTCTAAAATTATCCACCGAATCTTTAACTAAATTAATCGGTAAAGCAAAACCGATACTCTGACCATTTTGTGAGACTGCTACATTAACCCCAATTACCTGTCCAATCGAATTGAACAATGGACCACCAGAATTACCCGGGTTAATTGCCGCATCAGTTTGAATTACATCCTCTAATTTTTCTAAACCAGTAGTATAATCACCTGCTGTGATCCCCCTCCCCAGTCCAGATATTACTCCCTTAGTTACAGTTGATCTGAATTCCCCCAAAGCTGTTCCAATTGCAATTACTGTTTGTCCAACTTTAATTTGGTCAGAATCACCCATTTCTACTGGAGTTAAATCATTTCTATCCACTTTAAGAATAGCTAAATCGCTTACAGGATCTCGATAAATATTAACCACATCCACTGTTTCATCTTTTCCAATCACCACTTTATATTTAGCCGACGTATCAGAAACGACATGCTTATTAGTTACAATCAAACCATCTGTGCTTATAATAAAACCTGTCCCAATATCTTGCTCTATATTCTCCACTGATGATTCTGGTTGACGATAACTACCCCCACCAAAAAACTGTTGAAAAAGATCTAAAGTATTCGTATTTACCACATCTTTATTGATCGATACTGTCACTACACTCGGGGTTGCCTTCTCCACGACCTTAGTCGCCACCGATTCTTCATCTACTACTTCTACCTTATTTTGAACTAAAACATCACCTCCGAAAAACTTCTTGGCCAACCAAAAGCCACCAACCCCTCCACTTCCTAACAAAATTAAAACTACCAATAAAACTAAAATTGATTTAACTTTTTTATTTGCCATATCTAATTAAATCACTAACTATAATTAAATTGTTGAGTTTAAAACTGAAAAAATACTGAAATTTTATTCAGATAAAATCTCTATTGCCTTTTGCAACTGACCATCAACATTTGGATCATCCCCATAAGCTACTTCTACATCTGGTGTTATCCCTTCTTTATGGATATTTTTACCACTTGGCAACAACCATTTAGCAATCGTGATATGTATTCCACTTCCGTCCTTAAACTCCTGAGTTTCTTGAACAGTTCCCTTACCAAAAGATTTTTCGCCCACTAAAGTGGCCCGATTATGATCCTTCAGAGCCCCTGCTAAAATCTCAGAAGCAGAAGCACTCCCACCATTAATCAAAACTACCAACTTATCATTAATCAAAGACCCCATAGTTTTATCCACGGTATAAGTTTCAGTAATTCCATTAGTTGATTCTTGTTTAACTACCACCCCATCACTTAAAAAATCAGATGCTGCTAAAACACTCGCTTGTAAATATCCACCAGGATTATTCCGCAAATCAAGTATTATTCCCCCATAATTATCACCTTTTTCAGTATTAATTTTTTGTACCACAGCTGGCCATTCATCAAATACTTGTTCACTAAATTTATAAAATTTTATCCAAGCAATTTTCTTCCCGTTTTCCTCTTTCCATTCTAATTCCAAACCAGGAATTTCAATATCATCTCTTATCAGAGAAACATCATAAGTTCCTTCTTTACCTTCACGATACATGGTTAAAACTACCTCTGTTCCCTTGTCCCCTCTAATTAATTTAACTGCTTCATCCAAACTGATCCCAGTTGTATCTCTATCCACATTATTTTTCTTATCAACTATTTTTAAAATCAAATCTCCGGCTCTAACTCCCGCTTTTTCTGCCGGAGATTTAGCGATTGGTGACATAACCGCCAAAGTTTTATCTTTATAACCCAAAGAAATTCCTACTCCAGCAAATTCCCCCGCCAAATCTTCATTAGCACTCTTATTTTCTTCTGGTGGCAAAAACATGGTGTATGGATCATCTAATGCCGCTACCATTCCTTCAACCGCTCCATACATTAATGATTTATCATCCTCAACCTTATCGTGATCCAAATAGTCTTTTGACAAAGCATCCCTCACCTTCCACATCAAAGATAAATCAAATTGGTTTCCTTCCGGCGAAACTTGATTTCCTTGACCAATCTTATACCCTACCGCACCCACAACTGCCATCAAAGCTAACCCTAAAAACAAATTTCTTATATTTTTCAAACGCATTATTTATTCTATCACTACCAATAACCGTCCAAGTCGTGAATTTACCAACACATCTTTTCCTTCACCCAAACCTAAAAGTTCATCCCAATCGCTAGATTCCATCCTTAATACCGGCAAATCTACCTCTACTTCGCCGACATCAGTCAGTTTTGTAACTACTGCTGAAACCCCCACTACTTCCGCCTTAAGCAAAAATAATCTCGATAAATTATTAGTAAATAAAATTTCCCCACTTACCAAAGAATTCAAATCTTTGACTTCATTAATTTCTTTTGAAGTTGCCTTTCCCCAAGATTTTCCTTCAATTATTCCTTCCCCTTTAAATTCTTTTGCTTCAAACTCCAAGGTAATCTTATCATCCTCTAATTTTAAAACCTTACTTTTTACTGGAGACTTTACTTCCCTTTCGTCATCATCTATTTTTTCTATTCGCAAATTGCCAAATTCATCAATCTCTAAAAAATTTCCACTCATGGGGAAACAAATTTTTTTAGGGAATACCCCTCCGGTCAAACAAACCAAATCTCCGTTATTGACCCAAGTATTTTTAAATTTTTGATTTAATTCATCTAACTTTTCTGGACTCATTTTCCCAAAGAAACTAGAAAAATTAAATGATTCTATTACTTTATTCTTAACCTTAGCAATTACTTCATCTTTTTCCACTACATCCCCTACCTTTTTCAAAAATTTCACTTCACCTCCAATTTTTATAATCCACTTAGTTTTTGACTTTTTTCTCATGTTACTAATTATAACCAAAAACCCCTCTACTGCAAAAGCCATAGAGGGGTTTAAGTTTAAATTAAACTTATTGGGTTACAAATGGCAACAAAGCCAAATGTCGTGCTTGTTTGATTGCTTTAATCAATTTTCGTTGATGTTTAGCGCAAACACCAGTATATTGAGAAGCTAAAATTCTGCCTCTTGGAGACAAAAATTCACCATATTTCTCATAATCTTCCCAATGAGGGAGAGTTTTTGTTTTACAAAAAGAACAACCTTTTTCTCGGCCCTTTCTTTTTGCTAAAAGCAAACTATCTTTTTTACTTTTTCTCATCATAATTTATTAAAAAGGCATTTCTTCGTCTTTCTTAGTTTCTTCAGGAGCAGAAACCATATCATCAGGGATGACAATGTCTTCAATATTTCCTTCAGCTTGAGGAGCAACATTATCTGCTGCTTCCATTGGCATTTCACCGCCAGAAAGATCCATTGCTGAATCAGCATGATCATTATTACCTTTGTTATCTAAGATGATCATGTCATCAATAATAATTTCAGAAATTTGTTTCTTATTATTTTCTTGATCAGTAAAATCACGATATTGGATCCTACCTTCAACATAAACTCGTCGACCTTTTGATAAAAGTTGGGAACAAAGTTCAGCTAACTTATTCCAAGCTACAATTCGGTGGAATTGTGCATCTTCTTTTCTCTCACCTTGTTTAGTTACCCAAACTCTGTTGGTAGCAATTCCAAAAGAAGCTACGGCCATTCCGCCTGGTGTATATCTTAACTCTGGGTCACGAGTTAAATTACCAATTAAAGTTACCCTATTCAAACATCTGCTAGGCATTGTTTACTCCTTTTTCAATATTAAATATCTAATAATATTAGACTCACGATTAAGCATCAAATTAAATTCTTTCAATTTGATTGGCGACTCTGAAGTCAAATTATAAATCCAAAAATCACCTTTGGTGTTTTTGTCAATTTCATAAGCCAATTCTTTTAGACCCATATGGTCCTCAGATGACTCAATCTTGTTTTTTTCTAACCAGTCAGTAACTTTAGCCAAGACTTTGTCTTTTTCCTCAGTCTTTGGGTTTAAAACTACCACTAGTTGATATTGGTATTTGTTTCCTTTCATTAGCTTGTTAGGTTAACACAAAATATTTTTTTTTACAATAAAGATGACTTTATTCTCTGTATTTTACAAGAATTTGGTAAATCTTCAACTAGATAGCCTTTTTCTTTAATAACTTCTCTCA
>CAZCWF010000038.1:0-5465 GCA_964502305.1 uncultured Gammaproteobacteria bacterium
TAGCGCGCACGCATGGGGTGCGTGAGGTTGCAGGTTCGAATCCTGTATTCCCGACAAATGAAATATGAATATAACTAGACGAAATTTTTGGGACAATTTATTTAAATTAGCGCTTTTGGGGAGATTTTTAAAAGGTTTGGTTGAAATATTTTTTTGTCTTATATTGGTTTACCTGGAAAGGAAACAAGGGGTAATACAGATATGGTCTTATTTGGAAAGATTTGATTTTTTAAAAGACCAAATGGATTTTATTTTTGCTGAAAATTATCAAAATCTGAGTATCCTTATATTTTTCTTTTATCTACTAATAATAGGTGTTTTGATTCATGGAGTTACAAAAATTGCTACAGTAATTTGTCTATTGAAAAATCAAATGTGGGTTTATATAGCAATAATGTATGTTTATTCCGTATTGGCAGTTTGGACATTATACAAATATGTTGGGACTGATTTATCAATGTATTTATGGACAGCTTTGTCTTATGCGGTTTTTGGGAAATTGACGATTTATGAATATAAGAAAATAAAAGTATTACGATCAGTTGATCAAAATTAAAAAGAAAACCCGCGAACTGTGTAAAGCAAATTCGCGGGTTAGCCGCACTGAAAAATTATTTAACCCAGTAAAAGAATTTCATATTCTTGATATTGAACCTGTGCTTGTGGACGAAAACCTGATTAAGTCCCCAAAAAATGTATTCCTCGGAATAAATATCTTTGGGTGGGTTTTCCCATACTGTAAGAGACGGGAGCATGTAAAACTTGCCGTTAAGTTTAAAAGCAAACCGACCTTGGCGAAATTTCTGGTTAGGAACAACCTGGTTGTCTCGGTCAGTGGCCAGGAAGTATGGGTGAAAAGGGTCGGTATGACTTATGGCAAAGGCACAAACAACAGCATTGGCCGGCACCTTGGTCTTTTTTGGAAAAATGATTCGCAAGTAGGCATAGAAAACGAAGTAAAGACGATAGTGGAGCGTAAAACCGTCGGTCAGGCATTCAACCATAGTGCGGGTGATCTTTCTGATTTTAGACATAGATGCCACTTCCCTTCTATAAATTCTTCAATGTGCAGTGAGATACAAAAACAAGTGTATTATACCACAAAATAGGTAAAAATCAAATATTATGGGATAATTTAAAGAGATTATTCTAAGATATGAGACGACGAAAGTTCGATGGTTTTTTGGTGTTCTTCAGTAAGATAAACTTTGTTGGATTCTTTGATGATCTTGTAAGCTTCGGGGCGATTAAGCCAACCTTTGACAGTAACTGCTTTGTTTTCTAAGCGTTTATATTCGGAAAAGAAATGGATTAACTCTTTGAGAAAGTGAGGCTCGACATCTTTGAGATTTTTAACGTGATCATAATTAGGATTTTTATCAGGGACAGCTAAAACTTTTTCATCGTCACCATTTTCATCAGACATGATAAGAATCCCAATAGGTCGAACTTCAACTAAACAACCGGTAAAAACTGGCGAATTGGTGATAATCATGACATCGAGGTGGTCGCCATCTTTTGACCTGGTTTCAGGGATAAAGCCATAATCGACAGGATAATGCATGGGAGAATGGAGAACACGGTCAAGTTTAATTATGTCTAGTTTTTCGTCATACTCATATTTATTATGAGTTTCTTTGGTAATTTCCACCACAGCATTAACAACTTGAGGAGACTTTAAACCTAAAGATATATTGGAGTACATAAGTGGTGATATTATAACATTTTGAGGGAAGCAAACCAAGAAAATATACACATTTAAGATGTATCAGTAAAAATTAAGATTAAATGCTTTATAATTGTCTATGGCAGTAAAATTTAGCGCAAACGAATTAATTCGAGATGAACATTTTTTGGTTCTTAAACAAGAATCAAAACAGACAAGTAAAGGTGATACCTATTATCAATTGGATCTGTCAAACAAAGATGGAATAATTGAGGCAAAAATTTGGAATAACAATATTCCTCAATGTAATTTAGAAGTTGGGAAAATTGTTGAAGTTAGTGGAAAAACTCAAGAATATAATGGTAAATTAGGTTTAATTATTGACACCTGCCAGATTGTAAATAGTGAGGAAATTGATGACTATTCCCCTATTTCTAAAACGATGGTATTTGATATTGAAACAGTAGGAAAGAAATTTGAGGAGTTAGACGAAGTGGAACAAGATTATTTGTTAAATAACTTAGAAAAGACAACTGAGGATAAAGAAGAAGCAAAGAAAAAAACGGGACTCTATTCTATCTTTGGAAAAGTTTGCGCCATTGGAGCTTTTAATCCTGGAACAAAAAAAGGGATAGTCTTATTAATTGGGGAAAATGAATTAACACCGGAAAAAGAAAATTATAATTACAAAATTTTTGAGACGGAAAAAGAATTATTGGCTGAATTTTGGAAAATCGCTAAAGAATATGAATTGTTCGTAACCTATAACGGGGATAATTTTGATTTTCCATATTTGATAATTAGGTCTGGAATAAACCGAGTTAAAGTGCCGTTTGAAGTTAAAAAATGGGGGTCAGATAAATTTATTGACTTATTTAACAAAATTAAACAAAATCATGGATTTAAACTGGAAATGATTTGTAAAGCTTTTGGGATTGAAAATCCAAAAGAAGAAGGGGTGCACGGAGGTGATGTCAACGAATTGTTTGATAAAAAAGATTTCCAAAAAATTGCTGACTATGTAGCTAGGGATGCTTATTCGACAGCGGAATTATATTTAATTTGGAAAGAATATATGAGCGGAAACTAAATCCACCCGCCACTGCTACTGCAGTGCCACCCTCCTTTGAAGAAAGGAAAGTAAAACATTTTTAAAAAAATATGAAAAATAAAAAGAAGGAATCCCGATGTCAACCAAAGTTTCATCGGGACGATCAATCAGAATTTAATTTAAATATAGATGATAATCGAAAATATAAATTAGAACTGGAAGTAATTGAGTTAAAGGAACAAGAAAGACCAATTAAAATGGTGAAAATGGCTAGAAAAAATTTGAAGAAATTAATTCTTCATAGAATTGATGGGAAAATTGGTGAGTGTTAAAGGATAAAAAAGAGAGACAAACTAAGAATGAAGGTATAGATACCGAATAACCAAAATTTGTGATGAATTAAAATCTTTTTAAGAAAATTTAAAGCAAAAACACCGACGATAAAAGTAATTAAGAAAACTAAGAGGGAGCTTGGTGTAATCATAGAAATAAGAGAAGTATCTTTAAGGCCGAGAATTAGGGCACCAAATGAGGCAGGGATAAAGAGACAGAAAGAAAAGTTAAAAGCTTCAACAGATGAAAGACCTAGTAATAAACCCATAAAAATAGTGGCACCAGAGCGGGAAACACCAGGAAGAATAGCTAAGCTTTGAGCAAAACCAATGGTTAATGCAGTTAAATAATTTAGGGATTTATTTTTTTGTTTAATAAATTTGGTAGAAAAAACTAAAATAGCTGTAATTAAAAAGAAGAAGGGCAAATAATTGGCTTGGGAAAATAAAAGTTCAATTTTATCTTTGAATAAAACGCCGATTAAACCGGCGGGGATCGAACCAACGATAATATATTTGAGATTAGAGAAAAAATATTTTAATTGTTTTCTAAAAAAGAAAAGAACAGAGAAAAAAGTGGCGGTGTTGAGAAAAATATCAAAACTGAGTGACGGCTCTAAATTAAAAAAATGTTGGGCTAAATTAAGATGACCAGAAGAAGAAATAGGTAAAAATTCAGTAACGGACTGGATTAAACCAAGAATGAGAGATTGGGTGAAAGTCATGGAATTAGTTTATCAGTAAAATATAACCTCGGCCAGAGGCCGATCGGCCTTTGGCCGAAAAAACCCTCCGGAAGCGGAGGGTTTGAAAGAACAAAATCGAAACAAAGCTTAACGCTTTGGAGATTGCTTTTGGCGGCGATCCACCAGAGGCGGATCGAATTGCCGATTTAACGCTTAGGCGACTGTTTCTGTCTTCGAGATTTACCACCAGTACCAACCATGCGGCGTTCCTTGACTCGAGAATCAACAGTCAAAAGACCATTAGCTCGGAGGTCAGCACGGAAAGTGTCGTTGATTTTAACTAAAGATCGAGAAATAGCTAAGCTAAGAGCTTGAACTTGACCAGTCTTACCACCACCAAGAATTTTAGCTTCAAAGTGATATTTACCCAAAGTATTGGTAATTTCAAAAGGTTTATCGTAAACGATTTTTTCAGTTTTGGTAGGAAAATATTTTTCCAAAGCTTGACCGTTAACTAAAGAACTACCTTTGCCTGAGAATAATTTCAAGCAAGCGACAGCACTCTTACAACGACCAAGAGATCTAGTATAAGAATTTTTTGAAGTAGTTTTTACCATATTATTTGTTTAATTTTTCAGCGTATGGATGTTGATCTCCAACAAAAACTTTTAATCGAGTAATACGACGATCACGAAGTTTATTTTTTGGAAGCATACCATAAACCCCACGAATAATAACTTGGCGAGAATCTTTTTGGAGCATTTCAGCCAAGGTTAATTCTTTGAGCCCACCAGACCAATGGGTGTGGTGACGATAAAGCTTGTCTTTTAACTTTTTACCAGTAGCGTGAATTTTATCAGAATTAATGGCAACAACATAATCACCATCATCACGATGATAAGAAAAAGCTGGGTTATTTTTCCCCATAAGGATTTGGGCAATCTCAGTACAAATACGACCAATAGTTTTATCGGTAAGATCAATAAGATACCATGATCTTTTGATTTGATTACCTTTTGTGACTGTAGTTTTCATTATTTAGTCTCCTTTTTATCAGTTTTCTTAACGGTTTTTTTAGCAACTGGTTTTTTAGCAGCAGCTTTTTTATCAACTTTTTCTTCGACTTTCTTAGGTTTAGTTTTTTCGAACTTAACTGGTTTAACGAAACTTAATTTAACAATAAGAGCATCATCACCGTATCGCCGTTTGACTCGAGTAATTTGAGTAAAGTTGCTAGATTGATCAGCAAAAGTTTCTTTAAATTTGGCAACAACATTATTAACCCAGGTTTGATCTTGGAGATATCTAAAAAGTTCTCTTTTAGCAATTAATTCTGGTTTAGTAATAATAGTGTTAGATAAAGACTCAATAGTAGAAACGATAGCCTTAGCTTTGGCTTCGGTAGTCTGAATCCCGCCATGAATAAACATAGACCGAGTTTGAGCGTTGAATAAAGCCTTACGCTCATTGTGGTTTCGGCCAAGTTTTTTTCCAAAAATACGATGTTTCATAGAGAGGAGAAGATAGGTTTATTTCCAGGCGAAACCTTTTTCTTTTAACCAAGAATCAATAACTTTAAGTGATTTTTCACCAACATTTTTAGCTCGGCTAACATCACTACGTCCAGCTTTGGTTAAAGCTTCGATGGTAGGATAACCAGCTTTTTTGAGAGCATTAGTGACGCGGAGAGGGAGTTCAATTTCTTCAACAGAGATGTCGCTACCTTGTGG
>CAZCWF010000039.1:0-518 GCA_964502305.1 uncultured Gammaproteobacteria bacterium
GTCACGAAGAATTTGACCCATGGAAAGATGAGTTAAGTTATATTTGGCAGCAATTAATTTAGCTTGAGTAGATTTACCACAACCTGATGGACCAATGATGAAAAGATTTAGTGACATATTTTTTTATTTATTAATTAATAAGTAAGTTTATCGTAATTGTAAGTTTGAACAACGTTTTCAATTTTTCGGGTTAATTCCAAAACAACGGAAACAGCGATAAGAACACTGGTTCCCCCGATAGTTAAAGTGGTAATGTTGGTAATTTTTTGGACAATATGAGGAGTGATAGCAATGAAACCTAAAAAGACAGCTCCAATTAGCAAAACTCGATTAGTGAGGTATTGAAGACGTTTTTCGGTCGAAATTCCAGGGCGAATGCCAGGAATAAAACCACCTGATTTGCGCAATTCTTCGGCAATATCTTTTGGTTTAAAAACAACGGAAGTATAAAAGAAGGTGAAACCAATAACTAAGAAAAAGTAAAAGAACATATAAAAATAGCTACTAGTGCTGAAAAA
>CAZCWF010000039.1:559-5309 GCA_964502305.1 uncultured Gammaproteobacteria bacterium
TAGAGAGGCAGCAAAGATGATTGGCATAACTCCGGCAGTATTAACTTTGATAGGTAAATAAGTTGATTGTCCCCTTTTGGCATAATTGATCGGAATACGTAAAACAGCTTCTTCAACAAAGACAATAGCAGCAATTAAACCCAAAGCCAAAGCGACAAATATAAGAAGGTTAAGACCATTTTGAGGGTTAGAAAGATCAGTGACAGCAAAAGTTTGGGCAAAACCAACAGGAAGACGAGCAATAATACCAGCAAAAATAAGCATAGAAATACCGTTACCAACACCATAAAGATTTATAAGTTCACCCATGAAAATCATCATCATGGTACCAGCTAACATACTAGCGACTAAAGCAACGGTAGTTAAAAGATTAAGACCAGAAATAATATTTTGAGAACGGAGAATGGCATACATACCTAAACTATTGACGATAGCGAAAGGAATAGTGGCAATACGAGTGTATTGGTTAATTTTGGCTCGACCATAATCCCCTTCTTTTTGGAGTTCTTCTAATTGAGGGACAACTAAAGCCAAAAGTTGCATCATAACTGAAGCACTGATATAAGGACTAAGACCAAGAGCAGTAATAGAAAAGTTAGCTAAAGTTCCACCAGAAAAGATATCTAAAAGAGACAAAAGTTGATTTTGAGAGAAAAATTGTTGAAGTAAGGTTAAATTAACACCAGGAACTGGAATATGAGCGGTAAGACGAAAGAGAACTAAAATACCCAAAGTAAAAAGCAATTTCTTGCGAAAGATTGGGGTTTTAAAAGCTTCAATATAGAGTGAAAGAGTTTGAGTAAACCGGTTCATTAGTCTATCTTACCACCAGCAGCTAAAATTTTCTTAGAAGCAGATTCGGAAACTAAGACTCCCTTAAAATTAAGAGCTTTAGTAATTTCACCAGCAGAAAGAATTTTAACTTGAGCATTGAGACGTTTGAAAGAAATCTTAGTTTTTTGAGACAAAGAGTTGAGATCAACTAATTCGTCTTTTTTGAACCATTTATCGACTTGGGTCAAAGTGAAGGTGATAACATTTTTTTGGTTATTCAAACGGTGTTTTCCACGAAGGAAAGGAAGACGTTTAATCCAGTTTTTCTTGATTTTAGTACCGTCAAAAGTAAGTGCAGTCTTACCTCGGGCTTTGTCACCTTTGGCACCACGACCACTGGTATGACCACCTAATCCAGAACCAATACCACGACCTGGTCGGCGGGCTGATTTGGTGGTAATTTTGGTTAAGTTAGTTAAAGTTTCCATAATTATTTTTGAAGAAGATTGAGCGCTTTGAGAGTAGCCCAAACATTAATAGATTTATTTTTTGAACCAATGATTTTTGAAACGATATCTTTGATACCGGCTAATTCGACAACAGCTCGAACTGGACCGCCAGCAATAAGACCACTTCCAGCTTTACCTGGACGGATCAAAACAACGGCACCTTTGAATTTGAGTTGAACTGAGCTAGGGATAGTACCATCAATAATAGGAACTTCGATTAAAGATTTTTGAGCTTTTTTGATACCTTTTTGGATAGCATCAGCGACAGATTTAGCTTTACCTAAACCGACACCGACACGAGATTTTTTATCACCAGAGACAACTAAGGCAGTGAAATGGATTTGGTTACCACCTTTGGTTTTCTTAGATACACGTTTGATTTGAACAACTTTGTCAGTAAATTCACTGACTGGTTTTTCATAACGATCGTTTTTTTGATTTGGTTTATTATTGAAAGGCATATTAGAATTTTAAACCGGCTAATCGAGCTTCATCAGCCAAAGCTTTAACTCGGCCGTGGTATCGGTAATTACCCCGATCAAATCGGACATTAATAATATTTTTTTCGAGAGCTAATGCAGCAATTTTACTACCAACTTCGGCAGCTTTTTCTGAGCGAGTGCCTTTGGTAGCTTTAATTGATTTGGTAGAAGCAGAAACTAAAGTTTTACCGTGTTTATCATCAATTATTTGAGCCCAAATATGTTGATTACTGCGGAAAACAGAAAGTCGAGGAATGCCCAAATTTTGAGCAACTTTATTTCTAATTCTCTTTAATCTTCTAATTTTTTGATTTTGTTCGATCATAGTTTTTAAGCCTTAGCTTTTTTACCGGCTTTTAACTTTATAAATTCATCAGCATAACGAATACCTTTACCTTTATACGGTTCAGGTTTTCTGATTTTTCGGATATTGCTAGCAACTTGGCCAACAACCATACGATCAATGCCAGTAACGATAATTTTGGTTTCTTCTGGAACTTGGAATTGAATTCCTTCTGGTGCAGTAACTTCAACTGGATGAATGTAACCAGCTAAAACTTTGAGTTTATTACCATTGACAGAAGCTTTGTAACCAGTACCTTTGATTTCGAGTTCTTTAGTCCAAGGAGTTTGAACTCCAGAGATCATATTGTTGATATGAGCTCGGGTGGTACCGTGGTTAGCTTTAACTTTTTTATCTTCAGAAAGACGAGTAACGATGACTTGATCGTCTTTAACTTCGACTTCAATTTTGAAAGGAATAGTTAAAGTCAAAGTACCCTTTGGGCCAGTAACAGTAACCAATCGATTTTCGATAGTGACAGTGACTCCAGCAGGGATAGTGACAGGTTGTTTTCCAATTCTTGACATAGTTAGTAGATTTCAGCAATGATTTCCCCACCAAGAGATTTGGTTTTTGCCTCTTTTTGAGACATAACACCACTGGAAGTGGAAATAATAATTAATGATTTTGGTGTTTTACCCCAAGGTAAAGAAGAAACTTTTTGGTACATTCTTCGACCTGGTTTAGAAAATATTTTAACTTCAGAAACTTTTGGTTGATTGTTGGAATAAGCTAGCTTAAGAGTAATTTCTCTTTTGGTAGCATCAGTAACAGAATAATCATCAATATAACCGTATCTTTTGAGAAGATCAGCAATACTAATACAAAAATTAGAAGCCGGAGCAGTAAGTTCTTTTTTACCAGCTCGGGTAGCATTTTTGATTCTGATTAAGAAATCGATTGAAGTTGACTGTAACATAATTTTACCAACTTGATTTTTTAACACCCGGAAGCATACCTTGGTGGGCTAACTTGCGGAAGCAAAGACGGCAAACGCCGAATAAACGAATATAACCGTGTGGACGACCACAAATAGAACATCGATTGTGATGTCGCACACTATATTTTAATTTTTTTTGTTCTCGAACTATTTTTGCAGTAGTAGCCATAGTTAGTTAGTTTTCTCAAATGGAAAGCCTAGGGCTGATAATAACATTTTTGCATCGTCTTTTGAAGTAGCATTTATATTTAAGGTAATTTGGACAGAACGAATTTTATTAGCCTTATCTAAGTTAATCTCTGGGAAAAGAGTTTGATCTTTGATGGTAAGGTTGTAATTACCAGCATCATCAAAAGCAGTAGTAGACATACCTTTGAAGTCGCGAAGACGAGGAAGAATAAGATTAAATAATTTTTCAACAAAATCATACATTCTGGCTCCACGGAGAGTGACCTTGAGAGCTAATGGATCATTTTGTCGAAGTTTGAAAGAAGCAACAGCTTTTTTAGCCTTGCAAAGTTGTGGTTTTTGACCAGTAATAGCGGTAATTTCTTCAATACCGCTGTTAAGGGATTCTTGACTTTCACGAGCTTCAGAAACACGATAATTGACAACTACTTTGGTAAGACGAGGTAAAGATAAGACATTTTTATCTTTACCGAGTTTGGCAATCAAATCCTGTTTGAGAGTGGTTTGAATAGTATTTTTTAACATAATTATTTCTTGGCAACTTCCTTAGTAAGGACAGCTTGGCATTTTTTACAAATACGGTATTTGGAACCGGATTTGTCAATTTTATAACCTACACGAGTAGTTTTTTTACATTCAGGACAAATAAGAGCAACTTTAGAAATATAGATAGCTCTTTCTTTTTCAACAATACTACCTGGACGACCCTGAGATGGTTTAACGTGTTTTTTGAAAATATTTAAGCCTTTGACGACAACAGAAGATTTTTTAGGGAAGCTTTTGACAACTTCACCTTCACGACCTTTATCTTTGCCGATTAAAACTTTGACTTTATCACCTTTTAAGATTTTCATATTAATAAACCTCCTGAGCCATGGAAGCAATTTTGTTGAAGCCTAAATCTTTAATTTCACGAGCGATTGGTCCAAAAATACGAGTTCCACGAGGATTGTTTTGAGAATCAATAATAACACCAGCGTTATCACTGAAACGAATATAAGAACCATCGGTACGACCAAATTCTTTTTTAGTACGAACGATAACCATTTTAACTTTATCTTTTTTCTTAACTAAACCATTTGGAATAGCGTCTTTGACAACAGCCAAAACAACATCACCAATAGTAGCTTTCTTGTGAAAGTGACCTTTGTAAACATGGATAACTTGGACGGATTTAGCCCCGCAATTGTCGGCTGGTTTAATAATACTTCTAAGTTGAACCATAATTTTATAAAGACTTTTTAACGATATCGACGGTAGTAAATCTTTTAAGTTTACTTAAAGGTCGAGTTTCTCTGACTTTGACAATATCACCAGTTTTGGCAGACATGTTGTTGTCAGCATAAATATTTTTATGTTTAGTAACGATTTTTTTGTAAATAGGATGGCGACTAGTATATTCCAACTCGACGACAATAGTATTGGCCATTTTGTCAGAGACGATTTGGCCGATAAATGTTTTACCGGTATTATTAGTATTATTTTTCATCTTTATTTTGACTTAAAAGAGTTA
>CAZCWF010000040.1:0-5154 GCA_964502305.1 uncultured Gammaproteobacteria bacterium
TTAGTGTTACCCTTTGTTTAATTTTAATTTGTTCCATTGGAATCTCTCGTGTTTATCTTGGCGCTCACTGGCCATCTGACGTTTTTGCTAGTTTAGCCGTTGGTGCTGCCTGGTTGACCATTCTTATTGCCTCATTCAAAATCAGAAAAAAATTTACTCCACCTAAAAGTGTTCAATTTAATTTCCGTCCGCAAATAGCCAGAATAATTACTATTATTCTTATTCTTGTTTGGGCTGGATTTATTATTTCTTTTTATCTAACCCATCCACTAAAATCACCCACGCCTTCAGTCAAAAACCAAATAACCCTCCAAACTGATCAAATTGAAGAAAAACTTTTTGCCAATTTGCCAAAAATTTCGGAAAGTATTAGTTCACTTCCAGCTGAGCCAATTAATATTATTTTAGTCGCCACCAAAGATTCTATTAATCAAGCTTTTACTAATTCTGGTTGGTATCTTCTAGATCAACCAAGCCTCAAATCATATACCCAAATAATTATTTCATTCTTTCAAAAAAAGTCTTATCCCCAAACACCCGGTTTACCTGTTTTTTGGGATACCCAACCAAACAAAATTGGTTATGGTCAACCAGTTGATCAAACATTCACTGGGGCCCGTCATCACATCCATCTTTGGCAAACAGATTTCATCGACACTCAAGGTGTTCCAATTTGGGTTGGAACTGCTCATTACGACAATTCTATAAAAACTCTCAAATTTGGACTAGTTCTCCCATTTCACACCACAGAAGTCATGGTTGATCAAGAACGCGAATATATTAAATCAGAACTAGAAAGTAATGATTTTATTTTGTCTTCAGAAAAAGTTAACCTCACAGGACTATTATATGGAACTAAAAAGGGGAGTGGTAATAGCTTTTTAACTGACGGCCAAGCTTATATTCTTTTTTTAAAACCATGAGACAAGACAAACCCACCAACATTTCACTTCAACTAGAAAAGTTCAAAGAGACTTTAGCCAAACGCCAAAAATACGTCAAAATGGAATACCAGGCTTACGGTCTGGAATTAGCCAAAGAATTAGGAGATTGGAAAAATCGCTCCATTTACATTCGCTTGGCCAAAAATACTGACAGAAAAATTATTGAACAAGCCAGATACTTCGTTAAAGATCAAAACCCTGGAGCTATAAAAACACCGTATCGTCTTTTTATGTGGAAACTCAAGCAACTCAAAGACGCCAAAAAGGGAAATGTAGTATAATCACCCAGCATATATGTCATTTTTCAAAAAACATTTTAAACTAATTATTTTTGTCGTCCTTATTGCCGCTGCTGGAGTATTTTTTTCAGTCAGAGCTCAATCAAATAAAGACACTAAAACCGAATTTAATCCCAAAACTGAAACCATCATCAGTCCTACTGTCCAAGATGTCCAAGAAAAAATTACCCTAACCGGATCAGTTGATGCTCTCTCCAAAACCAATCTCCAATTCCAAACCAGCGGCCAATTATCCTGGGTCGGAGTCAAAGTAGGGGATACTGTTAAAAAATATCAAGCAATAGCCTCATTAAACAAAGAGGTCCTCAAAAAACAACTTCAAGCCGATTTCAATTCTTATCGATCAGCCCTAGCTACCTTTGATGACACCCAAGACAAATACGAAGATGAGAAAAATAATGACACTCTTAGTGATGAAATGAAACGAATTTTAGTCAGATCACAAAATACGCTAGACAACTCTGTTATTAACTACGAAATCCAAGATTTAGCTATCAAATATGCTACTCTCACTAGCCCTATTGATGGTATTGTCACTCAAGTTGAACAACCCAACTCTGGAGTTAATATCACTCCATCATCTGCCACTTTCACCATAATCGATCCATCTAGTATTTATTTCAAAGCCCAAATTGACCAAGAGGATGTTACCAGAGTCAAAGTAGGGGATAAAGCCGAAATCAAGCTTGATAGTTTCCCTGATGAAATTTTTGACTCAGAAATTACTTTCATTTCATTTACTCCTATTTCTGGGCAAACCTCTACTGTTTATGAGATTAGGTTTAAATTAGTCGATGACGACAATAATTCATCTCTCCGATATCGTCTAGCCATGGATGGTGATGTTTCTATTTTTCTTAATAAATCAGAAAATACTATAACTATCCCTGTTGATAATCTCTATCAAGATGAAGAACAACCATATGTCTTTATCAAAGATAAAAATACTAACACCACCACCAAACAATATGTAAAAATCGGCATCGAATCAGACGATCTAGTTGAAATTTTAGAAGGGCTAAATCAAGATGATCAAATCGTTGTCTCCAAATAGTTCAAAAACTATTCTTGAGCTAAAAAATATCACCAAAAGTTATTGCTCCAATGACAATCTTTTTTATGCTCTAAAAGATGTTTCTTTAAAAATAGACCAAGGTGAGTTTGTTTCTATCACTGGACCCTCAGGATCAGGTAAATCAACTTTGATGCACATCGTTGGTCTTCTCGATAACCCTAGCGAAGGTCAGATACTTTTAGAAGGTAAAGATATTTCCTCGCTTAAAGAACGCCAATTAGCCCAGGTTAGAAACGTTACTTTAGGATTTGTTTTTCAGCAATTTAATCTACTCCCAAAAACTTCAGCTCTAGAAAACGTTCTTCTTCCTTTACTTTATTCTGATATGCCTAAAAAAGATCGAGAAAAATTAGGTATAGAAATGCTAACTAAAGTAGGATTAGCCGACAAAATTAAGAATACCCCAGCTCAACTTTCTGGTGGACAACAACAACGAGTCGCTATCGCCAGAGCCTTAATTAATAATCCTAAAATTATTTTGGCTGACGAACCTACTGGTAACTTAGATAGCAAGTCCGGTAAAAGTGTTATGGAGTTTTTCCATCAACTTCACCAAGAGGGGAGAACTATAGTTTTTGTTACTCACGATATGGATCTAGCCAAACAAGCAAAAAGATTAATTATTATTAAAGACGGCAAAATAGTTTAATTTATGACTATAAAACCAGGAGTTGGTGACCTTTTTAAATCCAGTCTAAAATCTATTTTTAAAAATAAAAGTCGGACAGTGTTAACCTCACTAGGAATTATTATTGGAGTGACCTCTGTTATTCTATTAACTTCTATCGGTAATGGTTTAAAAAGTTATATTACCGATCAATTCGACTCTCTGGGAGCCAACTCTGTTTATGTTTCCCCCGGAAAAATTTTTAACGATAATGGTGGTTTCTCTCAAAGTGGAATGATGATGACCAACAGTTTCACTCAAAAAGACGTCAATAATTTAAAAAGGGGTATTAAAACCGGAGAAATAATCCCAGCCAGCGCTGCCTTTGCTGATATTTCCTCAAATTACGCTACAGAAAAAAACATTGAAATAGATGGTTCTACTGCTTCTTTTGGAAAAACCAATAATCTATTACCACCTGAGGGGAGTGGTCGATGGTTTACCGAAGAAGAAAATAGTAAAAAAACTCCAGTCGTTATTTTAGGCTATACTTTAGCCGAAAAACTATTTCCAAAATCAAATGCTATTGGTAAAAAAGTAATTGTTAAAGGAAAAAGTCTCAAAGTCATTGGTGTTACCGAAAAGAAAGGCGCCTCCTTTGGTGGCCCAAATTTTGACAAACAAGCCTATGTTCCAATAAATGTCGTTTTCGATATCTCTGGTACCAACGATATTCATAGCATTATCGTTAAAGTAAAAAATAAAGATCTAATTGACCCAACCAAAAAAGAAATCGAAAAAATCATGTTAGAAAAATACGATAAAGACGCCTTTTCTGTTTTTGACAGTTCACAACTCCTTAGTTCTATCAACTCAATCATTAGGGTTCTAACTATTGGGCTAACTGGAATCGCTGCTATTTCTCTAGTTGTTGGGGGAATCGGTATTATGAATATAATGCTCGTTTCTGTCACTGAAAGAACCAAAGAAATTGGTCTCAGAAAAGCCATTGGGGCATCTCCAGAAGCCATACTAATCCAATTTTTAATTGAAGCTGTAATTTTATCTTATATTGGCGGCATGACCGGAATTACTTTTGGAGTCTTAGGAACACTAGCCATCAATACAGCTTTCCCTGCCAAAATAACCATGTCTTCAATAGCTCTTGCCTTTGGAGTTTCCACTTTAGTTGGTATTATCTTTGGCGTTGCTCCAGCCCGCAAAGCTTCAAAACTTTCACCAATCGAAGCCCTCCGCTATGAATAATCTCTAATCTGTTATTATTTATTAGTGAAACACGAATTTCGTTATCATCTGCTAGCTTCATCTGTTCTATTTTTAGTCGTCTCTATCTTTTGGGTAATCTTTAAAGTTGATACCCCCAGAATCCTATACCTACTTATCGGTGTCTTTATTGGATCATTTATACTAGATATCGACCATTTTCTTTTCTGGTTTTTTCTCAAGCCTAACTTAGAAGAAAGCCGTTTAGCTCGAGCTGCTATCCAAAATAAAGATTTTAAATCGGTTCATAAACTTCTCAAAGCTAGCCATCAAACCCATCATAATCTAATTTTTCACCATTATTTTTTCCAAGTTATTCTCGTTCTTTTTTCTTTTTTTGTTTTTACCCTAACCAATAATGTTTTTGTCACTAGTCTAGTAGTTTCTCTAAACCTCCACCTCTTAATTGACGAAATTATCGATTATTCAAATAACCCTAAAACTCTCCAAAAATGGCTATTTGCTCGAGAAGAATCCCAACTCCCAGCTAAATTTTTAAATCGATATATCGGTGTCTTCAGCCTATTTTTAGTTATCTTTGTCATATTCTTGATCATTAGCCAATTATGATGGTATCTAGTCCAGAGCTTTTTCTTCAAGCCAAAAAATATCTCACTGGTCACCAAAAAAATTTAGTGACCGATGTGGAAATTATTCTCAAACGTCTTCAAATTCAAGACAGTATTAGTGATTTTTCTTTTTTAGTTTCTCCTATTGCCAAAGCCTACGAAGGTTTTTTAAAAGATCTTTTTTTAAAAATTGGTATCATCACTGAAAACGATTATTCCAGCGATAGATTCAGAGTAGGGAAGACTCTTAATCCTTCGCTTCGATACAAACGTTTTTCTGTTTACCAAAAACTTTCCGATTTTGATGAAAAAGGAGAAGAGTTAGCCGAAACTCTTTGGGATGCTTGGAAATTTGGTCGCAACGAAATTTTTCACT
>CAZCWF010000041.1:0-235 GCA_964502305.1 uncultured Gammaproteobacteria bacterium
AAATCCAGAAACAGTGATAATAAAACCATTGATAACAAGAAGATTTAAAAGGAGACGATGTCGACTATCATCAATAAGATCCTGGTCGACAACAGAAACAGTGGCAATAGTTTTTGGTGGAGAATTTTGATTGAGAATAATAAAATCACGCTCAATCCGGTTACGTTGAAAATTAGCAAATCGACTGATTTCTCTATCCATTAACCCGTAAATTAATAAACTAAAAGAAAAACGG
>CAZCWF010000041.1:245-4913 GCA_964502305.1 uncultured Gammaproteobacteria bacterium
TAAAAGTTATAAAGTATAAGTTAAGTATATATTTTATTCACTAATTTTGTAACCAAAACCACGGATGGTTTGGATTAGTTTTTTCTTGAATGGTTTGTCAATTTTTTGTCGAAGGTTACGAATATAAACCTCCACAGTGTTAGGGAGAATATCTGATTCATAACTCCAAACATGTTGGATGATTTGATCTTTGTTCAATATTTGGCCAGTATGACGAACCAAACATTCTAGGAGTGAATATTCCTTACTGGAAAGAGAAATTTCTTTTAAACCCCTCCTAACCTGATAGTTAGTAGTATCGATAGTTAAATCAGCTACAGTTAAAATTTGGCTAGTAGATTGTTGAGGTCGACGACCAAGAGCCCTAATGCGGGCTAAAAGTTCCTCGAAAGCAAAGGGTTTGGTTAAATAATCATCAGCACCACAATCAAAACCTTTAACCTTGTCATCAAGCTGGCTTTTGGCAGTAAGCATAAGGATTGGGGTGTGGATATCTTCTGATCGGAGTTTTTGACAAATAGAAAGACCGTCAAGACCGGGCAACATAAGGTCGAGTAAAATAATGTCGTAATCACCAGAAGCAGCTAAGTCGTAGCCCTCGATACCATCGAAAGCAACATCAACAGTATAATGTTCCTGCTCTAGACCTTTTTTAATTGAGGTAGCGATAAGATGTTCGTCTTCAACAATAAGTATTTTCATAAGTTAATTATAATTGACCATCTGAAAATAAACTGAAAAGTTGTTTTATTAATTAAATCTGAGGTAGAATTGGTTAATATGAAGAGTAATCAGAAAGAAATTAAAGGTATGGTTTATGATTTAGAAATTAAACTTGAAGAATTTTTTACAAAGAAGTTATGGAACTTACCAAAGAAAGTTAAAGAAATTTTAGTGACAATTGCACCTTATTTTGCAGTATTGAGTTTAATAGTATTAATTCCAATGGTTTTATCATTGTTGGGTTTATCAATATTGACACCGGTGGCGTTTTTAGGTGGAATGAGAATGGGTTTTGGCTATATGATTTCAGTGGTAGTGTCTTTGATTGGAGGAATATTAACCATATCAGTAATCCCAGGACTATTTAAAAGACAGGTTAAGGCTTGGAGAGTTTTGTTTTGGGTAAGTTTGATTAACGCAGTAGGTCAGTTACTCAAATTTGATTTGGGTGGGTTGGTAATCGGAACTGGTCTATCTTGGTATGTATTATTCCAAGTAAAAGAACTCTATAAATAAAATTAATTATCGAGTGATAGTGTAGGACTCAACTTCTTGTTTGAGTTGTTTGGCGGATGGATTGTTCTCAAAATAATCCCTAACAGGAGTGATCATGTCATTGAGGTAACGAGATAAATTATCTTTTAAATCGAGAGGGTAAATCTCCCCTTTTTGGTAAGCCGATTCCAAATCAAAATAAGAATCGAAATGAAGGTTACCGCCAAATTTTTCTGGTCGAAGAATATCTATTTGATCAAATTTAGCAAAAACAATATATTTGAAATATTCTAAAACTGGATTGATAGTAATATCGTTTGGAGGACAGTAAGCTTTTTTGATTTTGGCATCAATTTCATCTTTGGTATCAGTCATAAAGATGGCTGAATCAGGGTTGGATTTAGACATTTTCAGAGCAATAGTTTGGTCTTGTTTAGAATCAGAAGAGTTAATTTTATCAACTGGAGGTTGAAGACTAATAATCATATGGTGATGAACAGCAGCAGGGACTGGGAAACCAAGTTCATCGGCTAGTTGACGAGCCAACATATTAACTTTGCGTTGATCCATACCAAGTTGAGCCATATTGACACCAAGAGAGAAAATATCGGCAGCTTGCATACATGGGTAAATAATTTGAGCAGCAGATAAAACATCAGACTCATTTCTACCCATGATTTGGGAACAACGGATAATTCGTTTAACAGTGCTATTTTTGGCAATACGCAAAACTAAGAGCCAATAATCAGAGTTTTTGACCAAATCAGATGAACGAATAAATTCGACTTGGGAAGTATCGAGACCACAGGCTTTCCAAACTTCTATGAAATAATCACCGACTTTTTGAATTTTATCTAAATCTCCACCAAGTTTATTGTTGGCAAAAGCATGCCAATCAGCCACCAACATTTTAAATTTAACGCCGGCTTTGATTAATTTTTGAATATTTAGACTTCTAACTAAACCTTGGGCGATATGAATCCGACCGGATGGTTCAAAACCATCATAAGCAACTAATTGTTCCCCACTTTCTAATTTACTTTTGATTTCATCAAGACCGATAATTTCCTCACCGACTTGTTGAATAAGATCTAATTTTTCCTCGATAGTCATGTGAGTATTATAGCTTAGATATGGTATATTCGGCTATGAAAATTTTGATTCATACTTGCTGTGCGGATTGTTTATTAAAAATGGTGGATTCGTTAAAGAGGAACGAAAAAGAAGTTGTGGCTTATTTTTATAATCCAAACATTCACCCTCGAGCTGAATATTTGGCGAGATTGAATGCAGCTAAAAAAATAACAGAAGAAAATAAAATAGATTTAGTGGTGGCAGATTGGAACCCGAAAGAGTGGTTTAAGACAAATCCCCCTAAATCCCCCTTTGACAAGGGGGACTTTCTAAAGTCTAGCAGGTGTGAAAATTGTTGGAAATTAAGGTTAGAAAAGACGTTTGAATATGCTAAGAAGAACAATTTTGAGGCAGTGTCAACTACCCTACTGACTAGTCACTATCAAAATAAAGATAAAATCGAAAAAATAGGCAAAGAGTTGGAAGATAAATTTAAAATAAAATTTTTGGTGCCAGAAAAAATAAGTTGTGATTTAAAAACTACCGGATTTTATAAACAAAATTATTGTGGGTGTTGCTATTCGTTAGTGGAAACGTGGGGAAAAAAATTTAAATAATAGAAGTTATTGCCTTGATTGATATCTTTCTGGGTTATTTGCCTTCCAATCATTTTTATTTTGATACATAGTAGCATCAGCTCGTTTAATCGTATCTTCGAGTGATTCTTCTTGATCAGTGAAGGCTACCCCAAACGAAAAATCAAGAGATTTAGCATCAAGTTCTTTATGATCAAAAGATTGATTGATATAAGAAAAAAATTTTTCTCTTTCTTCCGGACTAACATAATTAGCCACTATAGCAAATTCATCACCACCAGCTCTATAAATTGAATCTGTATCTCTAGAAAATATTGTTTTAAGGTATGAAGCTGTTCTTATAATGAGATCATCACCAATAGCATGATCTTTTGTTTTATCATTAATATCTTTAAGCCCATTGATATCTAAGAAAATAATTGTCTTTTTACCTTTGTAATTTTTAGAATCTTCTTTAAAAATTTTCCAAGCGTTTTGGCTATACAAACCTGTTAAAACATCAATTGAAGCGGCTTTTTTAAGTTTTTCCCTTTCCTCTAAAGATTTATCTGCTGCCTTTATAACATGACCTCCCCATGATATCTCTGGATTTCCATCTTCTAATTGTTTCCAAATTTTTTTACTTGCTTCTGGATTAAGTCCTTTTGGTGGTTGTTGTCTGATTTCGCCTTTACCTTCGTCCATGATTTATTATATACTATTTTGTATATGTCAAGTAAAAAGCTATACAGAAATGAAGACGAAGCGATTTTTGCCGGAGTTTGTAGTGGTTTGGCGGATTATTTTGATATTGATGTAACTTTAGTAAGGGTGATATTTGTATTATTGGTTTTGGGTGGAGGAAGTGGTCTTTTAATTTATATAATTTTGTGGATTGTGACTCCAATTAAAAATCAAATAGAAATTATTGATAAGGAAAAAGTTAATAAAAAAGTTAAAGCTATGACTAAAGAAATTAAAAAAGAAGTAAAAGTGGATAAAAAAAGATCGGGAAGTTTTTTAGGGTTTATTTTAATGGGTTTTGGAATACTAATTTTGCTGGATAAATTAATACCAGTGGTTATTCGTTGGGATTATGTTTGGCCAATATTGCTGGTAGTTTCAGGGGCTTATTTAATTTTCAGAGACTAGTTATTCGCGACAACAATCAAGAATTTTACCAATAGCTTGGCTAATGTTTCCTAGGAAATCTTTTTTAGGAAGTGGTTTGTCTTTTGAGTTTTCTAATTTGACAGATTCTGGTTTTGAATCGACTAGGCCAAGATTTAAACCCCAAAAAAGATTGTAAAGATCAAAAGATTTTTTAAAATATTCATTGGCTTCTTTGGTATCACCTTTGGTAAGACTTTTAGTGCCAACTTCCATCAGACGCATTGAGGCGGATAGAAGATGTTTGCTAGTACACCATACTTCACCTTGACCTTCTTTAACAATCTTCTTCATTAATTCCTTACGCATTTCCCGGGCAGTATTAAGGACTTCAATATATTTAGTATCGCCAAGTTTTTGGGAGGTAAAAAACATATGTTCTTCAATACCGATAAGATTCATAATAGCAACGGATAAATCTTCACCAGAAGAAAGATCCATAGAATGGCCTTTTTCGAGGTTTTTGGCTTTGTCGATAAATTTTTGAAGGTCTTTGTTAGTAGTCATAAGTTAAATTAAGTTTATAAACTGAAAATAAACTTAAATAAAACAGTTAATAAAATGAGGATACCAACCGGGAAAACAACTTTTTGGTAAGGGAAAAGAATCTTACCACCATTGAGCTTACGAG
>CAZCWF010000042.1:0-4886 GCA_964502305.1 uncultured Gammaproteobacteria bacterium
AGACAGCGGTCTGCAAAACCGTATAGATGGGTTCAACTCCCATCCGCGTCTCAAATTAGCCTAATATATCCTATAACTTGAAGTTATCCTATTTTTTGGTACAATAATCCCCATCTAGACACAGCGTTTAGAAATATTAACAACTAGAGGTGTTTTAAGTGAACGGTGCTGTTTCAGTCGATCGATTGCATCAATTCATTGTTTTGGTGGACCGTATCCTCAAAGAACCAGATAATTCCCCTATAGAGGAGTTATCTTTGGTTATGTTGAGAAACGATTTGGTCAGAAGGATCAACCACCAAGTTAATCCTAAGCAGACAGACCGTGAACTTAATAAAAGCTATCATAAGATGTCTCATTACATGTCTCAGTACGGTGCTTATCCTGATGAACGACGTTGGATCTGGTACAACATTCGAGAATTAATTCACTATGGCACCATTTCCGAAGCAACAATTAGACGAGTTATTGCGATAACTACATCTGTTTTAAAAGATGATAAAATTCAAGCTTTTTTCTTGGAAAGAGTCAGAGAGATTGAAGAGTAGTATACAGAAACAATTCGGCAGGCCCCTGCATCCTTTAAAAGATGTACACCTGCCACCCGTTTATCTCTTTTAGATAATAAATTTCATCAAGCATTTTGAACTCCAAACAAGAACTGACCAAATACTAAATAAATGTCCGCCTGTCGGTATACTAATATTTTTTGCCCCACTAATCACCGCTGTATTTTTTGGGACTAATTCATCACCAAAAAACGCATGAATTGTTAAAATCTTTTTCTTTTCTTCTAGAGAAAAATCATTCAGATTTTTTTCTGAATCTAATATTGATTCTCTAAAACTTAAAGACTTTTTAGTTTTATTAATAAATCCATTAATTCCAAAATCTTTATCTCTTTTAACCCGTGAACAAACAGTAATTATTTTATTTATTTTACTTTTCCTTTGTCTAAAAGCGTTTATAGATAAACTTCCCCCAGCACTGATACCAATTAAAGAAATTTCATTGTTTTTTGATTCTTCATCGATTAAATCTATTAGTCTTTTTAACTTTTTCTGGTAGTCCTCCATACTTTTCCAGTCGCTTCTAAATAAAAATGTCTTTATTTCTTTTTTACCCAACCTTCTACTTATTAATTTTGTCCAGTCAAAATCATTTAGTCCTGTAGCTAAAATCACCAGATTATTTTTTCTCATTTTCTTCTACAAATTCTCTCAACTTATCTATTGCTATTCGTCGCATACTTAATTCATTTTTCTGCTCCATTGTCATTTCCGCAAAAGTCTTATCATGGCCCTCTGGTTGAAAAATAAAATCCCAGCCCCAACCAATACTTCCTCTAGGTGAAACTAGTTTTCCTTTTATAGTCGCTTCAAAATAATTTATTTCACCAGACCTATTTATATAACCAATTATCGTCTTTGCTTCTGCCGATCTATCACCCATAGCTTCAGCTAATTTTGCCAACCTCTCTAAACTCATTGATTTTACAAACCATTTAATTAATGGTCCCGGTAATCCTCCCATACCATCAATAATCACTGACTGATCTTCTACTATTAATGGAATCCCTGGTTTTTGTTTTATTGCCTCTTTCAATTTTGCTTCAATAACTTTTTTACCATCCATTTCTTGAATTTCATCAAGATCAATTTCAATTCCTTCAATCTCCGACCACATCACCTGCGCCTCTCTTAATTTATCTTTATTTCCTGTGACAAAGTAAATTTTTCTATTCATTGGGTAATTATACCGTTTTCATGAAATTTAGCTTTATTGATATCTTTTAAACCTAACTTTTTCACGCTACAATGGGCTTATGACCCGCCAACGAGCACCCTTAACTTGCTTTGTCGGTCCGATGAATTCTAGTAAAACCAGAAGACTTTTGGATCATCTTTCTGAATGTCGTGATGCCCTTAACTATTCTATTAGAGTTTATAAACCAGCTCTCGATGATCGTTTTAAAGTTAGTGAGGTTCGTTGTCGAAATGGTGGTTGTTGGACTGCTATCCCGGTTCCCAGTTCCAAAAAAAACCAAGTTGACTCTCTTTTTATTTTTAAAGATATTTATAAACTAGCCAAAAATAAACGTCCTAATTTAATTGCTATCGACGAAATTCAGTTTTTCGATAAAAATATCAAAGAAGTTATTAAATGTTTCCTAGATGATAATATCGAAGTTGTTGTCTCTGGTCTTAATCGTAGCTTCCGCGGTGAACCATTCAAAGCTATTGAATCACTTTTGGCTTTAGCTACAAAAGTTGAAACCCTTACTGCTCGTTGTACCTATAAAGATGGCCATGGTAAAACCTGTGGTGCCCCAGCCACTATGACCCAACGTCTTATCAATGGCAAACCAGCCCCATACAGCAGCCCTACTGTTGTCATTCAAAAGATGGGGGATAGTAAAATCACTTACGAAGCTCGTTGTGCTGATCATTGGTTTTGTCCTGGTATCCCAGAATCTCCATTAAAAAAGAAATTGAAAAGAAATCATGGCTAATATTATTTTGGCTGACCCTCATGGATTTTGTTTTGGTATTACTCGTGCTCTAGATTTAGCCAAAAGTACCGCAGAAAAATATCCTGAAAAACAGATCTATTTTTTTGGTGAACTAGTCCATAATCAACATGTCATTGACTCATTAGAAGCAGAATTAAACATAAAAACAGTTCACTCTTTAGACGAAATTCCCAAATCTAGTGTCATCATCATTCGGGCTCATGGTGTTGCCCCTCAAATTTACCAACAAGCCAAAGATAAAGATTTAATTGTTATTGATGCCACTTGTCCTTTAGTTTTAAAATCTCATCAAACCGTCAAAAATTTAATCTCTCAGAATAAACAAGTTATCTTTTTGTGCAACAAAATTGATCATGACGAAACAGTTGGTGTTATTGGCGAAGCTCCGGATAAAATTATCCCAATTACCTTAGACCAAATTTTTGAGTATAAAATAGATAATCCCCAAGATACGGTTATTCTTACTCAAACCACCTTATCCACTCTAGAAACCCAAAAAGCCCTAGATTTTGTTAAGACTAAATATCCTGAAATTAGTATTTGGCCTCACATCTGTCAAGCCACCACCCAGCGCCAAAACGCCATTATCGACCTAGCTAAAAAATATAAATTCGTCATTATTGTCGGTTCTCCTACTAGCGCCAATTCCAACAGTCTTCGTTCTGTTGCTGAAAGTGTTGGCGCCCAGAGTTATATTGTCGATACTGCCTCTGAATTAAATCCTGATTGGTTTGTTAACCAAGAAAATATCGTCATCAGTTCTGGCGCTAGCACCCCAGAAGACATTCTTCAAAGCGTAATTCAAAAAATTACCGAATTTACTCGCCGCTGATTTGGATAATTAATTCTCTTTTTCTTTTGCAATCAAGTTCAATTGCAAAAATTCTTTGCCAAGTTCCCAACGCCATTTTCCCCTCGATAATTGGAATCATTTCTGAATTTGGCATTAACATATGAGTACAATGTGAGTGACCATTTAAACAATCAGACTCTCCTGATTGACATACCAAATTTTCCGTTCTTATGGTCAAATCATTGTGACAATAATAAACATCTTTGGGAATTAATTTCTCCATTAAACTTTTAAAATCTTTTACTATCCCGGCTTCTTTTTCATTAACACAAATGGCTACTGTTGTATGTCTCGAGTAAACTAGCACATAACCATTTTTTATTTTTTCTTTCTCAATCTGTTTTTCAATTTCATCAGTCAAATCCCTAAATTCCAGATATTCCTGACTAGTATATTCAATTTTGTTGTTGATAATCATAGGTGACTATTAAGTCGCCCTTCTTCTTTAAATCCTTCGTTTTGTTGCTCTAACTAGCCAAAATCCCATATAGATCAAAAGTATTATTTCCATAGTTACTGATAATCCAAATAACAATCCTACGTTCCTTATAATCACTCCATATCGATAATAGTCCCAAATAATTCTAGCCAAAAAATAGGCCGCAATTGGTGATATTATGACTATCGTTATCAAAAATATTTGAGATTTATCTCTTTCTTTTATCAAAGTTTTTATCGTTAAAACGGGTTCGGTTATTAGGTGATACAAATTACACAATAACTTCCATATTTGTCTGGCCGCAATCAAAACTGTTAATTTAAAAATATTTTTAATCCTTTTTTTCATCATAAGCCCAAATTTCTTTAAATTCTTTTTTGGCTCTCATTAATTTTGATTCAATTGCCTTAATTGTTGTTCCCATTTTTTTAGCAATTTCATCCATTTTCCAGCCCTCTACATATTTAAGTCGCAAAATATTTCGGTAGCCTTCTCTCATTTCCTTAAAAGTTTTTTTAATCTCGTCTTTCAATTCATTTTTCAATGCATCGCGTTCTGGGGTCAAGGCTTTATCAGCTATTTCTTCAAACATTGGGCTAACTGAAAACAACACAGTTTTAATTTTCTTTTTTCGGTAATAGTCAATAATTTTATGATTAGCAATACTACAAAGCCAACTAAATTCACTACATCTGCCTTCAAAGCTTTCACCAGAATTTATCGCCGCTAACATTACATCGTTAACCAATTCTTCCACCAAACCTTCATCATCAATTTTTTGGCTGATATACTTCCTCAACCCCAACCCATATTTTTTATAACACTCTTCCATTTGCTCCTATTATATCTCATCGTCTATACTTAACTAATGCTCCATTTTGCTTCTCCTTTAGATCATTTCAAAAAAGACCTTCGGCTCGATTTGCTCGATATGGTTTATCAATCCGGCAGTGGTCACATTGGTGGTTCACTTTCTTCTCTCGATATTTTAATTTCTCTCTATCATTCCGATATTTTTGATTTTAAAAAAGATCATTTTGTTTTGTCTGCCGGACATCTGG
>CAZCWF010000043.1:0-4259 GCA_964502305.1 uncultured Gammaproteobacteria bacterium
CCTCTGACCTCTTCGATGTGAACGAAGCGCTCTAACCAACTGAGCTAAACAACCTCATTGTTAAGTGTGTCTATTATAACTTTTTTAATTTTTTTTCCAAATCCTGACTTATAAAATTTTTCTCTACTAATTGCATCTGTTTTGCAATGATATTTTTCAAAGTATTTTAGTATGAATGGGCCATTATTTTTTGTCCAGTCATTACATCCAGAATTATGTTCTTTTAGTCTTTCTTTTGGGTCTTTTTCTGTATAACCGACATATATTTTTCCATTCTTAAGACTTTCTAAAAAATATATGTAGTACATATTTACTCCCTAATTTGAGCTTCAGCCAGAGGCTGATCGACCTTTGGTCGAAAACAACCGTGAAATTTTAAATTCCTAGTATTTTGTAATTATATCAGCTAGAATTTGAAGTATGAAATCTAATTATGAATCTCAAAGAGGCTTTGCTCTGGGCAAATTTTTGTTGGAATTTATTCAATCGATTGTACTAGCGTTGTCGGTATTTGTACTGTTTTATTTGTTTGTAGCTCAGCCAAACGAAGTTAAAGGTAATTCAATGCATCCAAACTTTAAAAATGGAGAGTATTTATTAACTGAAAAGATTAGTTATCAATTTGGTGACCCTCAGCGGGGTGATGTAGTAATCTTTAAAGCTCCAGCAAGTGAACCTTGTGCCGAAGAGGAATGTGAGTATATTAAGCGGGTTATCGGTGTTCCTGGTGATAGAGTAATGCTTATGGAAGGCGATGTTTATGTAAATGGTGAAATGTTGGCTCAAGATTTTTTACCAGAAATGCTTTATTCTTCTCCGGGTGAATATATGGAGGAAGGAGTAGAAAAGGTAGTCCCTGAAGGGCAATATTTGTGTTTTGGTGATAATCGTCCTAACTCTAGAGATGGTCGAGAATTTGGCCCAATTGATCGTGACTTAATCATTGGTAAGGCCTTTTTAAAATATTGGCCAATTAATTCAGTTGGTTTGATTCCAAAAGTAAGTTTTTAATCTTCTTGATTATTATTGAAATTAGTTAGATCTTTTTGGCAGATTTGTTTGTATAGTTCTTTGAGGTTTTCAAAACGTTGATCGACTGAACCTTTGAACTGAAAAGTGACTTGAGTTAAAACGTTGGTTTGGGTGATTTTAACGTTAGTAGTTTTATTGTCAAAGACATCTTTGAGATCGGTGCTTATGTTATCTAATCTTGATTTTAGAAATTGAGGAATGTTTTCTTTGGTAATTGGGACACTCCCCTCTTCGATTTTTTTCTTCATTCGGCGGGCAATATCTTCAGCTCGTCTAACAGAGGCTTTTTCTTTGAGAACTATTTTGTAAGCTTCGATGGTTAAACGTGTGTCTCCGATGCTTGAGAGGGCTCTGGCATGACCTTCACTAATGAGTCCAGAAAGTAGGCCGTCTTTTAAGGCATCTGGTAGATTAAGAAGTTTAAGACAGTTGATGACATAAGGAACACTTTTACTAACTTTTTTAGCAATTTGATGATTATCGAATTGAAATTCGTCTTTGAGCCGGAGAAAAGCTTTGGCGCGTTCGATAGGGTTAAGGTCTTTTCTTTGGACATTTTCAACAATAGCCATCTCAAGCATTTGTTGAGGGTTAGTTTCTTTGACAATAGCTGGAACATATTCGAGTTTTAGGGCTCTGGCAGCTCGCCAACGACGTTCACCAGCAATTATTTGATAACCAGCTGGGGTTTTGGCAACAATTAAAGGTTCGAGGATACCGTGTTCTTTAATAGATTCAATAAGTTCAGAAACTGATTCAGGAGAGATAATTCCTCGAGGTTGAAGTGGGTTTGGTTCTAATTGGTTAGTTGGGATTTGGGTAACCTGTTTCATCATGAAATTAGGTTACTATGAAAACGCTCATGAAAAAAGGAGACAAAAATGATTCAAAGTAAATCAGATATAAAAAACGGAATTAGCCTTTGATGACAGAGACGAAACTTTTACCTAATTTTTTGAAAAATTTGACGACACCTGGACGAATAGCATAGATAGTGTAGTCTTTACCAGTTTTAGTGCCTGTACCAGCATGAAAGCTAGAGCCAACTTGTCTGATAATAATTTGACCAACTTCAGCTTTTTGTCCACCAAATTTTTTAACACCACGACGCTGACCGGGTCGATTGGTTTTTTGATTTGTTTTACCTTGGGATTTTGTATGTGCCATATTTAGTTAGTTTAAAGTTAAAAGTATAAAGTTTAGAAAGTAATTTTGTTGATTTGGATTTGAGTAAGCTGAGCTCGGAAACCACGAGTTTTGCGGTAACGAGATTTACTTTTGTATTTAAAAACTCGGACTTTTTCACCTTGATAGTTTTTAAGAACAGTAAACTCAACAGAAGCACCTTTGACAGTTGGGGTACCAACTTTTACTTCTTTGTCGTCAGCAATTAATAAAACTTGATCAGAAGTTGATTTTTCACCTTCTTTTAGGTTTAAATTGTTGACAGATAATTTTTGATTTTCTTCAATTTTAAATTGAGAGCCAGCAATGGCAAAAACGGCGTGTTTCATACTTTTCGATTATAACATAGGAAGAAATGGAAGCAAGGATTTAAGAAGAATAGATGACGCCGATAGAAAATAGGAGGGTCATGATAGATGAACCGCCGACTGAAAGAAATGGGAGGGGGGTCCCGGTAACTGGTAGAATACCAATATTCATACCAATATTAACAAACATTTGCATCCAGATTTGCATAGCGATACCTAGGGTGAAGAGAAACAAAACACGATTGTTCTTGGCAAGAAAAGCTTTATTAAATAAGGTTTTGATGAGAAAGAAATAAGCGATAAGGATAATGATGATACCGACAAAACCTAGCTCTTCAGCAGTGGCAGCAAACATAAAATCGGTGTGTTTTTCTGGGAGAAATAATAATTGACCCTGAGTCCCCTTTTTATAGCCTTTACCCCAAAAACCTCCTGATCCGATGGCGATTTTTGATTGAATAACATTGTAGCCCTTGCCGAGTGGGTCAGAGCTTGGGTTAATGAAATTAATAATCCGGTCTTTTTGGTAATCATGAAGAACTGTGTTGTAAATTACGGGTGAGAGTATAATAAAAATAATACCTAAAACAAGGGTAATTTTGAGTAATTTTTTGTCATACAAAATAACTGGTGCCATCAAAAAAAGAACAGAAAGAGCACTTCCTAAATCTGGTTGAAGCATAATAATCCCAACTGGAATTAAATGAAGTAAAGGAGCTGGACTATTAGCGAGAAATAACATTAGCCAGGGTTTGACAAATTCGGATGGTTGGATGGAAGTAAAACCCAGGTCAATCCAGCGACGAGAACCACGAGTAATATTGTTTAATAGAATTGGAAGTAAAAGAAGTAAGCATGACCCGATAAAAATAAACCATTTTGATGAAGCAATTTGTTTTGGATTAACAAAACGACCAATAAAAAAAAGAACGATTCCGATTGTCCAGGCGATAATTTGTTTGATTAATGACCCGGGAGCAACGGAGCTGACCATGAGAATATTAATGGCAAAAAGAACTGTCAAGCTAACTAGAACCGGGAACCATGGGGTTTTGGTCATGGTTAAATTTTAGCCGATTTTTTCTATTTTGAGTTGATCCGATTTAGTAATAGTTTCAGCCAGAGTCTTATTTTTGATTTCTTCTTCAAATTTGGTTGACCAATTTGGAGCGAAGATATTAATTTTGTCTTTGAGGTCAAGGTTGGCTTCTTTGCGCAAACTTTGAACTTGGCGAATAAGATCACGAGAATCCCCTTCTTCTTTTAGCTCTGGAGTGATATTGATATCTAAGGTGACAATCAAATTATCTTTTGAAGAAACAACTTCGATACTTTTGACGTTAATTTCAGTTTTAATAATATCGAGTAAATCGTCGGATAAATTGATTTTTTGGTTGGAAGAAACTGTGAGTGAGGCTAAAGGTTGGCGAGTGCTGATTTGTTCCTTTTTACGAATCATGTTCCCTTGTTCACAAATTTGTTGAACTAAAGACATGTCGGAAGCGATTTTTTCATCAAAATTTTGAACTTCTGGAAAATACTCCAAATGAATTGATTCAGATTTTGATGGGTCAATATTGACGACTAGTTGTTGCCAAAAATATTCAGTAATGAAGGGAATAATTGGGGCAGTAGTCAGACTGAATTGGACTAAAATTTCCCAAAGAGTTTGGAGAGCATTAGCATCACCGTTGACAAATCGATCGCGTGATTGGCGGATATACCAACGAGAAA
>CAZCWF010000043.1:4269-4864 GCA_964502305.1 uncultured Gammaproteobacteria bacterium
GAAAGATCGTTGATGAATGGCTCAATCAACCTGGTAGCATTGGGTAAATTATATTCCTCTAAATATTTGGATATATTTTGAGTTAAAGCATTAGCTTGATTTTTGATCCAAAGATCGAGCGGATTATCGCTAGTGTTTTTATCTGCTGGCGACCAATCGTGTAGATTGGCATAAGTTAAAAAGTATTTGAAAGAATTCCATAAAGGTAACAAAACATTTTTGACTTGATTATCAAATTCTTTTTCGTCGATATTAACGTTTTCGCCAATCATAACCACACTACTCATAAGATAAAGACGGTAAGCTTCACCTCCGTATCTTTGGAGAACCATTTTGGGATCAGGGTAATTTTTGAAAAGTTTACTCATTTTTCGACCATCGGTGCCCATAATGACGCCAGTGACGACACAATTTTTGAAACTTTCTGAGGCAAAGAGGGAGTTTGATAAGGTGTGAAGAGTGTAAAACCAACCTCGAGTTTGACCGATGTATTCGATAATATAATCAGATGGGAATGACTTTTCAAAAAATTCTTTATTCTCAAAAGGATAGTGAAGTTGGGCATAAGGCATGGAGCCAGATTCAAACCAGCAAT
>CAZCWF010000044.1:0-4734 GCA_964502305.1 uncultured Gammaproteobacteria bacterium
TGGTCGTGACCATACCAGTATTATGCATGCCCGAGACAAAATCCACCAAGACTTTTCCACTAATCCACAAATAACCAAACTTATTAACCAAATAAAATCGTCTTTTTAACCAATTTAAAGTTTTCCACCAAAAAGACATACTTATCCACCAACTTATCCACATTATTTTTTAACTTTTTCCCCCGAAACAAACCCCAACCCAACTAAAAGTTATAAGACACAATCATTATTTTTATGCCAACCATTCAAAAAAATTCACAATTCCACCATCACAAAAACTATTATTTCCGGGTTTTTTCCAATATTTTTAATCACTCTTCCACTTTTCAACCACACCTAATAACTACCACTACTATTTTTTTTATTAATTTAAATCTATAATAAAGCCAATGAATATCTCTCTTCTTCAGGAGAATCTTAACCTTGCTCTAAACCATGTTTCCCGTTTTGTTTCTTCTAAAAACCAATTACCTGTCTTAAATAATATTTTGTTTTCTACCGACCAAGGTCGACTTAAATTATCAGCTACAAATTTAGAATTAAGTATTAATTATTGGGTTGGTGCCAAAATTGATCAAGAGGGGAGTATTACTGTTCCTTCAAAAGAGATTACTGAATTTGTCTCTTATTTACCTTCCGGAAAAACCAACCTTGAATTGAACAATAATCTTCTTACTCTTTCTTCTGAAAAGAATAATTCCACTTTTACTACCTTACCTTCAACTGATTTTCCTGAATTTCCTCAAATCAATCCTGATACTGAATTTGAATTAGATGTTGAATTATTAACTCAAGCTATTTCTCAAATTTCCTTTTCCGCCGCTATTGACGATACTCGTCCCGTTTTAACCGGTATCCTTTGTTCCTTTAACCAAGACTTTATTCGCTTTGTTTCTACTGATGGTTTTCGGCTTTCATTTAAAGAAATTAAATTAAATACTCCTCTTAATTTAAAAACCGACCAAACAATCAATTTTATTATTCCCGCCAAAAGTTTAATTGAAGTCACCAAGCTCTCTAAAAACAATCAAAAGATAAAAATAGGTTTAACTCTCGACGAACACCAAGTTGTTTTTCTTATGGACGATGTTGAGCTAATTTCACGACTTATTGAGGGAGATTTTCCTGATTACCAAAAACTCATACCAGAAAGTTATTCTACTAAAGTTTTTATTAATCATGATGAACTTCTTCAATCGGTCAAAATTGCTTCAGTTTTTGCTCGAGAATCAGCCAATGTTATTCGAGTTAGTATTAAATCCAATAAACTTGAGCTTAGTGCTAATGCCCCTCAAATCGGTCAAAACCAAACTCAACTTGAATCTAAAACTGAAGGTGAAAATCTTGAGGTTGCCTTCAATTACAAATTTTTAACCGACTTCCTTAATGTCTGTAAAAGCCAAGAAATTTTAATTGAACTTAATGAAAGCCTCACTCCAGTCTTTTTTCACGACCAATCTGACCCATCTTTTACTCACATCATCATGCCAGTTAGATTACAAGACTAGTTATTCAAAATAATAAACACAAATAGTCTCATCAAAGTTTGTGTTGTTGTCTTCCAACCATTTACCCAATTCTTCTTGGGCTTTATCAAAATCTTCTTCATTTTTTATTCTAATTTCCAAATACCCATTATCAGATAATTCTGTCGCTGTAAAATATTTTCCAGAGTATGGAAGTAATACTTCTAGTGAATCTACATCAACTTCTTCAGTTAAAGAATCTTTTCTATAATCATTAGCATTAATAGTTTCCCCATCATCTGTTGTGAAATAATTTTCATTACTCGTATTATTAATCACAGTTATTTCTTTTGTTGGGGTTGGTGAATTACTTAGCTGGTCTTCTGGTTCGGTTGTTACTGTTTCACTCTTATTATTTTTCTCAACAATATTACTATCCTTAGTATAGTTTGTAATTTCACTAGTCTGTGTTCGGTTTGAGTATTTAATTTTTAAAATCAATAAAATTACTACTAAAAACAACAAAAACAATAAAAACCAATATTTTTTAATTAATTTCATTATTAACATTTTACTTCAATTTTTACTCGTCTATTAATCCAGCTGAAACTATTCTGCCAAAATGTGTAAAGTTTGCTGCTGAAATATAAACCCCACCTAAAGCTTGTGGCCCTGCCTTTGAACTTCTACCAGAGGAATGAATAAAATAATACTTACCATTGGTCCCTCTTCCAAAAAATATTCCAATATGATTTGTTCCTGTTCCATACAAAAAACCAATATCTCCAGGTTGAAGTTCTGTTTTATTTATTTTTTTTGATTTACTATAAATATCGCCAGATAACCCCCCAACAGTCACACCTGTTACATAGTTGTAAACCCATCTAACAAAACCAGAACAATCTAACCCATGATAACTCCTCCCATCATTCCACCCGCTCCTAGGAGTATTAACCTTTTTCCCCCAATCAGAATCAATTTCAGTAGAAATACTACTTTTATGGCCTCCACCCATCCAATAAGGTATACCCATTAAAGCATATGCGGTTTTAATAATATCTGATCTTTTGTGTGTTCCACTTTCTGGTAATAATCCTTTTATACAACTAAAATCAATATCTTTGTTTTCTTTATAAATATAACTATTTTGCGGAATTTTAGTTACAATTTGAGTAAAATCTATATTATAAAAATTATTTATATTAAGATTTGAACCGGTTGCACAAGAAGCAATACCCGCCGAACCTAAGCTTGAATAACCAGTATAATACGACAAATCTTCTACTGGTGGAACCAATGACGATATTTGATTCGTTTCTGCCATTGAAATACCCATTAATCCAAAAACTACCGCAATAATTAAAACAGTAGCTGTCATTGCTGCTGTTTTAGCTACTCTTACTTGTGGAATTGCATTAGTTAACCCCTTAACTGCTCCACCTAATCCATTAAAACCAGAAGCTAATCCATTTTTTAACCCAGCACCCAAAACTGGTCCTAAATTTTTTGCTCCATTTCCTATACCACCCAAAAGTTTGCTTCCTAAAGATGAAATTCCAGGAATACCTGGCGGCGATATTGAACCAAAACCACCTCCAAACCCCGGAGAAATTATTTGTGTTCCATTACCAACAATTCCTCTTAAAACATTTCCCAGACCACCATAAAAATTAATATTAGGTGTCGAAAATATTGCTAACGCACTTTGTACAAACTCTTGAGTATTTTGATTTCCTACTTTATTGATAAATCCACCACTTGTTTCGACAATAGATTTTCTTCCAGTGATAGTTTTTAGTCTCTGTTGCCAATTTCCATTATGAACCAAATCAAAAGTTGACCGCACTCTCTGATTAGCCATTGAATTCATCAACCTATCAAACACCCCATAATGAGGCATCTCCCCCAAAGGTAAAACTACCCCATCCAAATTGCCCAAATTTGTTCTGTGCTTTTTAAGCACCTCATCTACTGATTCTGGTTTTTTACTTAATAAACCCACTACACCGATTACTTCTAATTTTATTGGCTTGGCATATTTTGTTTGATTCAAATCACTATCTTTTAATCCTTCATTTCCATAAAAAACATCAGCTAATAAATGAGCTTCATCCCTTAGGGCTTTTTCTTGTAATTCAGTTAATTTTTTATTACTATTCTTTTTTTTTGTTTCTTCTTCAAACTTCTTAGCTAAATTTTCTCTTTTAATAGCTCGAATTTCCTCTGGGTGTTTTTCTTCAAAATTTTTAATTTCCAAAAAAGTTCTTTTTGCTTCAACTTCAACCTCTCCGTCTGGAATATCAACAGTGTCTTTTAAGAAATCCCTAATCGTTTCTATTTGCTCTGTTTCAGATAATTGGTTTTCGTTAACTAAAACTTCAGTTAATTTATCCTCAAGTATATTTTCAAAAGAATCATCCTTTTTTTTTAAATCATTATTAGTAATTTTGGTCTTATATTCTTCTAAATAATCAACATTATCTTCCTTAGAAGTTTCTGGTTTTAAATCTTCTTTTTTTTCAGTTCTCGCTTCAAATTCAGAAAAACCAACCATATTAGAATTTTGTTCCTCCTGCTCTTTTTTATAATCTCTCAAATTAACAACATGGTCTTCTTCTAAAACACCTTCACTTCTCTCTGTCGCTAAAAATTCTAAAGTATCTTCAGTATCGGCTTTGCCCGTCAAAATTTTTTCAAAAAATTTTCCTGTAACTTTTTCTATTTCTTCTTCTTTTGAGACCTTATGTTGTTTTTTTTTGACTTTTTCCAAAACAGAAAATGATGCTCGACGTATTTTTTCTAAATCATCTGTTCTTACTGTCGATCGATTAACCATAAAACAATTATATCAACAGCCAAACAAATTAAACTATTCCGTCACCAAATAAATCACTATAATCTAGTTTTTTCTTTTCTTCAGGTTTTTCCTTATTTTCGAATATTGGTTGTGGTTTTTTCGCCAACTGTGGTGGTTGAGGGATCTTTGTCTCTTCGCTATTAATAAAAACTGGTTTTTTTTGGTTTTCTTGATTTAATACTTCTGGTTTTGGTGGTACAAACCTAGGTGGCTCATTTTGTTTTGGTGGTTCAATTTTAATTTGTCCCTCCAATTTTTCTGGTTTTTTAACCTCAATATCCTCTAGTTCTTTTATTTTTCTTTGGAGAACATCCTCAACTTCGTTTTTTTGTTCCTCTATTTTTGGTTTAACTTCTTCTAAAATATCTTTTTTTGGAGTTGGAGTTGGAGTTGGAGTTGGAGTTGGAGTTG
>CAZCWF010000045.1:0-4670 GCA_964502305.1 uncultured Gammaproteobacteria bacterium
CTCCGCTTGTGATTTAATTTATTTATGGACCAAAAAGTTTCTGAATATATTGATAAACAACCATCACCTCAAAAAGAGATTTTGATAAAAATTAGAGATTTGTTTAAAAAATTAATCCCAAAAGCAGAAGAAAAAATGAGTTATGGAGCTCCGGCTTTTAAATTAGACGACAAACAAATTTTATATGCAGCATTCAAAGAACATATAGGAATTTATCCAGAACCAGAAATAATAGAAAAATTTAAGGAAGAATTGAAAGACTACGAAACAGCAAAAGGAACTATAAAATTTGATTTGGATAGACCAATCCCTTATGGTCTGATTAAAAGGATTATCGAATATAAATACCAGTTATAAGAATATAAAGTTTCCAAAATTACCTTCGCCGCAGCCAGTAATAAGATTACATTGAAAGTCTTTCTTTAATTTCTTCTGATGAATAATTGCCGTTATTAAAACGAATTAACGGGATATTGAATTTGGTAAAAAGTGCTTCAACAAATTGATCACGTTTAAAACTTTTGTAGTATGAGTGTGATTCACCATCTAATTCAATAGCAATTTTAGGAGTTTGGGTAGATATATCAAATAAAACAAAGTCAATTTTTTTGTTCAATTTATTAATTTCTGCCCAATTATGTTGGTAGTTTATTGGTTGAAAAATAGCACCAAGGTGAACTTGAGGATATATGTTATAAACATTCCCTACTGCTAATTTAAGCTGCTCAAAAAATAAACGTTCATTAGAATTCATTAACGACGAACGAAGTTTAAAATTATCAGGGGTAATTTTATATTTTTCATTTGAATTTTCTTCCTTGTTATTGCTTGTAAAGTTATTTAAAAATTTGAATAAAAAAATAACTAGTAAGATAAAACCAATACCTAGAATTGTTTTGAAATCCATAAACAAAGTATAGATTAAAATAAGTTATTTGAAATCTTGTAGAGATAGAAAAGATTTAGATTCACAAATTACACTAAGACTATTCCACAAAGGTTAGGGCGCAACCGATGGCGTTTCCCCTACCAGTACGACCGATACGGTGGATATATTCTTGATAGTTGTTTGGTTCGTCATAATTGATGACATGGGTAATGTCAGAAATATCAAGACCTCGGGCGGCAACATCAGTGGCAACAAGAATATTAATTTGATTTTGTTTAAAATTATTAACGATTTGTTGGCGTTGATATTGTCTTTTGCCACCATGAAGGCCTTGGACTTTGAAACCCTTTTGAATTAACGAGGTAGATAATTTTTCAACCATCATTTGGGTAGAAGCAAAAACTAAGACTTTTTTAAAATCTGGATACGAAAGTATTTGGTGAAGTTTATCTTCTTTGGCAAAACGAGGAACTCTGACAATATTTTGATCAACATGAGATGAAGCATCTTGAGATTTGATGGAAATTTTGGCTGGATTTTTTAGGAATTCATGAGTTAAAGGTTCAACTCGACGATCGAGAGTGGCAGAGAAAAATAAGGTTTGGCGAGAATCAGGAATTTGATTAACAATAGTTTTGATATCGCCGATAAAACCCATATCTAACATTCGATCAACTTCGTCTAAAACCAAAACATTCATTTTGGAAAAATTAAGGACTTTGCGTTTACCCAAATCCATAATACGACCGGGAGTACCAATAATAATATGTGGGTCACGTTTAATATTGAGAATTTGCTGACGAATGTAAGCACCACCAATAGCTAGGGCTAAATAAATTTTTAAATCCCAAGTGAATGAACGAATTTCCTCTTTGATTTGAAGAGCTAATTCTCGGGTGGGAGCTAAGATAATAGCTCGTTGATCAGGATTATTAAGAATTTGATTGATAATCGGAAGAACGTAAGCAGCGGTTTTACCAGTACCGGTGTTAGCAATACCTAAAACATCAGAACCTTTTAAAATTTGGGGGATGGCTTGATCTTGAATTTGAGTAGGTTTAAGATAACCTTTATTTTTAATATTGGTTAAAAGATCTGGATGAAAGCCAAAATCGTTAAAGGTGTTGGTAGTAATTTCGTCTTCAATTTTAACCAATTCTTGGGCTTTTCGGATATAGAGTGAAGGGTTAATCTTACTTCTAAATCCGTTCGATTTACGAGTGAAATTATTTCTTGACGGACGATTATTAAATCGGCCAAAACTTTGTTGATGATGATACATATTTTTAATAAACTATGGCGGTTCACATCAGGTGAACTAATATGCCCTAATTTATTAAAAAGTCTTTAGTTAGACTGGGGGCAGACTATGATTTTTTGCCTAATACAAATCTGGGTAGTATAACACAAGATTATTTATCTACCTAATATGTTTGATTCAATAGTTTTTTTGACAGAAATTGGGTTTTGTCCAGTAACAAAGGAGATCTCTAGGCAAAAATGATTTAATATCAATCCTTTTAGCTCTTCTTCAACTTTAATCAAAGGGTTTTCTTGATGGTAAAAGCATTTTAAATCATCAATTAATTTTTGAGGGGTATTAGTATAAAGATCTTCTTTTACTTGCCTGAGGTCAAATGAATAATCATCTAAGGGCAATTTAAATTCATCTAAAACATGATTAATTTCTGACTTAGTCAAAAGTGGCCTTAGGCCACTTTTACTAAAATTATTCTCAGGAATAATGTCGGTAAAAACTTTGTCGGTACCTTTAATCGGTTGATAATGAATTAAATTGCCGTTTTTAGAAGATTCAATTGAAGTAATTTTATAAATACAAGTAAAATCGATAATAAAATCACCAATTTTATAAGCTTGGGTCATTAATACCTGCTTTGTCCACCAAAACTGTCTCGTGGCCCTCGAGAAAAATTATCTCTTCGTGGAGGTCTGTCTTCCATGGGCTTGGCTTCATTAACTTTGATAGTGCGACCATCGAGGTCTTTGCCATCAAGAGCGCTAATGGCAGCTGAGGCTTCTTCATCAGTAGACATTTCGACAAAACCGAAACCTTTTGATTGTCCGGAAAATTTATCCTTAATAACGATTGCTGATACGACTGTACCAGCTTGAGCGAATGCTGCTCCTAAACTATCTTGGGTGGTTTGATAAGACAAGCCTCCGACATACAATTTCTTTGCCATACTTAAAATACATTAATTTCTAACCGTAGCGACTTCTCTTTTCAAAATCTTTCTACTATTTATTTTAACCTAAATATTGGCAAAAAGATATTTGATAAATTTAACCGGCAATAAGGAGTTTAAAATAATGTTAATGTTTTTAAAAAATGTATAATTTTATTATGTCATCAACAGTGATCGCTCCCTATAAAGAACTAGGTTTAGGTGGAGACTATCCAGTAGAGTTAAATTACGCAGTAAGAATATATACAAACCCACCACAAAATGAAATTATTCCAAAAATAGGTAAAGAATCAGCTTCGTTAAAAGGTGGACAAAGGACTAATTTCCACGGGAAGGTACCACTTCTGAATGGTGATAAAAAACAAATTGGATTGGCAGAAATAATAAAAATTGTAAGTGCAAGACCTGAATATATGCCATTGAATGAAGTGATAGGTTGCGGTTTTGAAACAATGGAAAAAGCAATTGAATATGCAAAACGAGAACATGGTGAGGAATTCGAAAGAGATGGGGTTTTAACAGTTTTTCACTATAAAATTATTACTTTAGAGTTTTAAGGATTCCACGGGCAGCCATAATGCCAGTAGCACCAGCACCAGTAATAGAGCCAGCCATACCAGAAGCATCACCAGCAACAAAAAGGTTTTTAATGTTAGTTTCCATGTTTGAATTAGTTTTAACTTTGGTGGAACGGAATTTAACTTCAGGAGCATAAAGCAAAGTTGAACCGGAATCAAGACCGGGCATAACTTTATCTAGTTGTTCTAAACCTTCTAAAATGTTGGTAACAATTCGATGAGGTAAGGCCATAGAAATGTCCCCTGGGGTAATATCTTTTAGAGATGGAATTACAAGAGATTTTTTTAATCTGGAAGCTGTACTTCGACGGCCTTTTTTTAGATCAGCTAAACGCTGAAGGATGGGTTTACCACCACCGATAGTAGTGGCTAATTGGGCGATAGACTTGGCGTAAAGAAGCGAGTTTTCAACTGGTTCAGTAAGGTGAACTTCACAAACAAAAGCAAAATTTGAATTAGGAGAATTATGGTCAGAATAAGAATGACCATTGACACAGACATAGCCAGCATAATCTTCTCGAGCAACTTTGCCGTTGGGACAACTACAAAAAGTTCGAATAATATCATCGTAAGTGTGGGTTCTGACTTTGAAGACAACTTCATACAAGGCTTCGGCATGACGGCGCATAACATAAGCAGGAAATTCAACCCGAACACCAACTTCAACCATATCATAGGTATATTTGATGTGATACTTATCAGAAATAGCTTGGAACCACTGAGACATCCCCCTGCCAGGTGACAATAACGTTTTTGAAGCAAAATATTCAGTATCTTTGGTTTTAACACCAATAATTTTTTGGTCTTTGATAATTAAATCAATAGCTTCGGTTTGATCGAGAAAAACAACTCCTTTGGATTCTAAATAATCTTGAAATTTTTGCATGACTTTTTTGAGCTTATCGGTACCAACATGTTTGGCACGACGAACAATAAGTTCAATGTCGTGAATTTGAGCCTCTTCAATGAGTTGTTCAACTTCTTTTTTATTTTTTT
>CAZCWF010000046.1:0-4657 GCA_964502305.1 uncultured Gammaproteobacteria bacterium
AACATGGTAAAAAATTCTTGTTGAATTTTTTGAGCAATATTTTTATCCAAATTAGAAAAATTTTGAGATAAAACTTGCCACATAAGGACATGAAGGGCATCACCGGCATTAATGGATAGATGATCGCCATAAATTTTTTGGATAGCCGGAGACCCACGGCGACTGTCAGACTGATCTTCAATATCATCGTGACTCAGAATCCAGTCTTCAGAAAGTTGCATGGCAGCGGCAGTTGGCATGGCGTGATCTGAGTTAAATCCCATAGCTTGGCTAGTCATCATAACCAGAGATGGTCGAATATATTTACCCTGGCGAATAGGATAATCAGAAACCATATTAAAGTGAAAATCTAAAATGTCTTGATATTTTGGAGGGATTTGGCAAAATTGAGGAAAATCTTTGATCTGATTAAGATTGGTCTGAATGAAAGGCCAAATAAGTTGACGATACGATTTTAGGATTTCTAAAAAATTTATTTGTTGATTCATAATTTAATCTTCTTTGGTAATTTCTGGAACAGCCCCAACCTTTTTTAGAATTAAACCAAAAGTGTAGGGATAAATTATAGACATGACTTCAAAAGTAGTGACTGAGAGTTCAAAAGCAGAAGGAATTTGATTAGTAATAAAAAAGGCACCTAGACCTAGGACAATACCGTTTTTGAGACTTTGACGCATTCTTTCGCGAAAAACTTTGGTAACAATGTTTTCTGGGATACCAGAGAGAAGAGCCTGCTTACTGGCGTCTTTATTGTTTTTATAGCCTGAGTGGACAGTAAGGAAAAAAGTGGCAACAGCAGTAGTGAAATTCATTGGAGTGTTTTGACGGGTAAGATCGGCAGTAAAGATAAATGTTTCAAAACTAGAAGGAAGATGGCGTAGAATAAAAATTAAAATAAGGGCACCAAAACCACTAAAACCGGTAATTTTTAATAAGAGCCGATTGTAGTGAATGCGAGCATGGAGGATTTTTTGGCTTTTTTTGAAAATGAACCTAAATAAGCGCCAGATTAAACGGAGAATAGTAGGAACAACGATGGCAGCAATAGCGACTAAAACAATAATGTGCCAAGAGACAGCGGAGGTTTGGGTAACCTTAAAAAGAGGGAGTCGAAAATCAGTGCCTTGGAGGGGGTATTCAGGATAAGGAACCCATTTGTAGAGTAAATTCATTTTTTGAAGCTTAAGTGGGTCGGTATAAAAATCAATCAAGAAAATACGTCCAGCAGAAAAGAAAGCAATAGCATTAACAAAAAAATTAAAGATATAGAAAACAATAGAGAGACTCCCCTGTTTTAGTTTGTCGGCAACTTGATTATTGTCGGAAACTAGAAAGTATTGATTGTCTGAGTTTTCTTTTTTTTCTAACTCTTCTTCAAAATCCTTGATAGATTTACGAAAATGACTACCAATAACGCGAAGAGGGAGAAAAAAAATATTTTGGAAAATACCAATAAGAATAACGGAAATCCAGATTTGATGAGTAACTGAATAAATTGAGAAAAAAAGACTGGCATAAAGTCGAAAACTACCACCACGGAAAAACCAGATAAAAAGAGCAATAAGAAAGACTAGAAGCAAACTAGTGAGGGTGGGGAGCCAAAGACGACTATTGTCGATGTGACGGACTTCTTTTAAGGTTTGGTTATTTTCTCCCATTGGTTAATTATATCAATCTAATTTATACTGTAATCATGCCAGAGATTAAAGAAGGTTTGCCTCAAAATGAGACAGTAGTAGAACAACCACAAATTAGACAAGAAACCACAGTAATGGTGGATATCCAAGAGGAGAAAAAAGTATTTGTTCCTAGAAAGGTCGAAACTTGGATGGAAAAAATAGAAAAAGATCCAGTAATTACTCGAAATAATCAAAAATCAAATGGAGATAATGATTCAATTCTTCAGCCAATAGCGACAGCACCGGTAAAAATTAGTTTGTCGACTAATAAAAAGGTATTTGCTTCTGGGTTTAGCAAACCAGTAGATGATGCTTGGAGATGGTTATCTGAATTTATACTTAGGGTTATCAAAAAAAATGATGGTAAGGTAAAATTTAAAGAGGAATGAACGAATCAATTTTGATTGGTTACTTAAATACTTTTGTAACAGTTTTGATACTGACGATTTTGATTGCTGGGTTACTTTTTTTGGTATTTTGGATTTTCTTTTTATGGTTTAAGTGGAGAGGACGAGAAGAAAGATCACTAAAACAAGTAAATTTATTGGTAGCTGTGCCTCAAGATAATGAAGTTAAGATTGATGCTATGGAGCAAATTTTAAATTCATTTGGAAGTATGTTTAAAAGTACAAAGATTAAATTTTTACAATCATTTGTTAGTCAACCAAGTGCTTCATTAGAAATAGTGGGGACGAGTGAAGATATCAAATTTTATGTGTCTGTACCGGGAAAATATCAAGATTTAATTGAAAAACAAATTTATAGTGTTTTTGCTGGAGCAGATATAAAAGTAGTAGAAGAACCAAATATTTATACAGAAAACGGAGCAGTAGAATATACCTGGCTAGGTCTAAAGAAAAAACCATATTATCCGCTAAAAAGTTATAAAGAAATTCCAACTGATCCACTGGCAGCGGTGACTTCGGCTTTGTCTAAACTGAATGATAAGGAGACGGTGTCAATTCAATTAGTGATATCTCCGACTGACGGTTCCTGGGCAAAGGCAGGGAAAAGTTTTATCAGTAGTACAAAAAAAGGTGAGTCTAATCCAGAAAAAGCTTCTTATAAGGTAGATGCCAAGCAATTGGAGATGATTGAACAAAAATGTGGCAAAACCGGGCTGGAGACTGTGGTAAGAATTGTGGCAGTGGCACCAAATAAGGAAATTGCCAAAATGAATATTGCCAACATTAAAGCATGTTTTGGACAATTTGAATCACCTTGGAATAAGTTTACTAGTAAAAAAATCTACTTTAAATCACGGTTTATGGAGGATTTTATCTATAAATACCCGGCAATTTTATGGATTAAGAATAAAACTATTTTGTCAGTGGATGAGTTAGCTTCAATTTTCCATTTACCTAACAAACAAATAGTGACACCAAATATTTATTGGCTTAAAGCTAAGAAAGCAGCAGCACCAGTGGATTCACCACAGGAGGGATTGTATTTGGGAGATAATTTATACCGTGGAGTAACGAAAAAGTTTTGTATGACACCGAGCGATCGGCAAAGACACTTTTACATAGTAGGGCAAACTGGTGTAGGTAAATCTTGGTTATTGGCTGACATGGCTTTGCAGGATATTAAGGCGGGTAAGGGAGTTTGTTTTATTGATCCACATGATACTTTTGAAAGTATTTTGGAAAGAATTCCACCAGAGAGAGTTGATGATGTAATTTATTTTGACCCATCACAGACTGAACGCCCAATGGGTTTTAATGTGATGGAATGCGAACGAGAAGATCAAAAAGACTTTGTGACCAGTTCAATTATCAACTTGATGTATAAATTGTACGATCCTTACAAAACTGGTATCGTGGGACCTCGATTTGAACATGCCATCAGAAATATTATGTTGACAGTGATGAGTGAGCCAGGAGCAACATTTATTGAAATTGTTAGGTGTTTAACTGATCAAAGTTATGTCCAAGAATTATTACCAAAAGTAAAAGACCCTATGGTTAGGCGTTATTGGACAGATCAGATTGCTCAAACGAGTGATTTCCATAAATCAGAAGTGCTGGATTATATCGTGTCAAAATTTGGCCGGTTTATTACTAATACAATGATGAGAAATATCATTGGGCAATCGACATCATCGTTTAATTTTAGAACAGCCATGGATGAGGGGAAAATTTTGATCATTAATTTAGCAAAAGGGACTATCGGTGAAGAAAATTCAGCTTTCTTGGGTTTGGTGTTGATTCCAAAAATTTTGATTGCAGCTATGAGCCGACAAGATATTCCTGAAGAAAAGAGGCGAGATTTTTACTTATATGTAGACGAATTCCAAAATTTTGCTACCCAAGATTTTGCAGTAATCTTGTCGGAGGCTAGAAAATATCATTTAAATTTGACGGTAGCTAATCAATTCATTTCACAAATGGATGACGAAGTGAAAAACGCTGTCTTTGGAAACGTTGGTACTATCGCTAGTTTCAGATTGGGTATTTCGGATGCTGGATTTTTGACAAAGCAATTTCAACCAGAATTTGGAGAACATGACTTGTTGAATTTGGGAACTGGAGAGATATATTTGAAAACAATGGTAAATGGAATTCCAAAGGATCCGTTTTCTTTGAAAGTGGCGGCAGTAGAAAAGAAAAAACCGGGTAATCCAAAAATGGCAGAAGCAATTAAGAAGTTATCGGCGTTGAAATATGGGAGACCAAAAGCGTTAGTAGAGGCAGAAATTGCACAGAGAGCCCGTCTTTAATTTTCAATTTTCAAAATCCAATTTTCAATAAATTTTCAATTTATTAAGTCTGGTTTTTATTTCTACACGAAGTAATAATTTTAGAAAAAATTAAAAGTAATTCTTGGGCCTCTTTCCAACTTTTTCTACAATCCTGAACAAAATCGGGATTAGCTTGAGCTAGTAATCTTAACCAATGCTTTGTTTCTTTAATTTCTTTTTTTGAAATTCCCATTTTATGAACGAAATCTTTTTTACTTTCTGACTCGTTAGCCTCACA
>CAZCWF010000047.1:0-4607 GCA_964502305.1 uncultured Gammaproteobacteria bacterium
AGATGAAATAGAAAATAGAAAAATTAAGTTAGTTGGAATTGTAATGACCCATGGTCATTTTGATCATTGTTTGGCAGCGCTCGATTTAAAGTTAATGTATAACACACCTATATATGTCAGTTCAAAAGATAAATTTTTGCTAGACAGACAGGACGAAACAGCCAAATACTTTTTGAAAAGAGAATTGCAAATTCCGAATTTAATTAAAATTGATGAAGACTTAGAAGAAATAAAAGAGATAGTTTTTGGTAAGAGCAAATTTGAAGTAATTAAAACACCGGGCCATACGCCAGGGTCAGTCTGTTTGTACAGTAAGGAAGACAATTTACTGTTTTCCGGTGATACTCTGTTTAAAGATTTGAGAGGTAGAACAGATTTTAAATATGGTTCAACAAAAAAAATCTTTGAAAGTTTAAAAAAATTAATGAAACTTCCAGAAGAAACCGATGTTTATTCGGGGCATGGAGAAGCGACAACTATCGGGCGGGAAAAGGAAAGATACGTTTTTGCTGATTAATCAGATTTAAGATTATTGATAGTTTCGTCAAAATTGTTGATATGGTCTTGTTTGATACTTTCAAGTAATTCAACTAGAAGACCATCAATGTATTCTTTGACGCCTTTGGCTTGGTCGGGAGTTAATTTTAATTGTTGAATTAGTTCGTCTAAGGTTTGCATTTGAATAAATTATAACATTTGACGTATAATAATGGCCACTATACCCCGTCGTCTAATGGTAGGACATTGCGCTCTGAACGCAAGAATTGTGGTTCGAATCCATGCGGGGTAACTTTTGATGGAGTTTAAAATTTTTATTAATTACATTCCTTATCACGAATGATTGATAAAAATTTGTTAAAATCAATTGTGCCGAGAATAAAGCTTAAGAATGATAAGTATAAAAAGGTTCGGGGTGGGTATTCCAGATTATTGGATGTTTCGTGTGCCAGGTGTGGACAACATTTGTGTTTTTACCAAAAGAATGGACCGGGATTACTAAAGAGGATGTATTTGGACAGAATTTATAAATCGGATAAATATTCTGGACTAGAAAATCGACCATTAAAATTAATTCCAAATTTGGTTTGTGATGACTGTGGACAAATTATAGGGATACCTTATATTTACGAAAAAGAAGATAGATTAGCTTCTCGACTTTTTGTGGGTGGAGTATCTAAAAAGATTGTTAAATCAAAGTAATGTTGGTGAAATGAAAAATAAAATTTGGTTGGGAATATTGGTGGGGTTGATGTGTTTTTTGTTTTGGGGAATTAGATTTTCAAAATTAACTGATTCAGAAACAAAACAAAATTTTGACTGGTATGAGGTAACAAAAGTAGTTGATGGAGACACAATTCAAATTAGAATTAATGATGAAATTGAAAGTGTTAGATTAATAGGAATTGATTCTGCTGAAATTAAAGGTAAAACAAAAGATGAAAGGATTAAAGCAAAAAATTTTTTTATAGAGATGATTGGTGGACAAAAAATAAGAATGGAAAAAGATAAGAGCCAAGATGATAGAGATGTTTATCATAGATTATTGAGATATGTGTTTTTGGAAGATGGGAGAATGATAAATAGAGAAATGATTAGATCAGGAATGGCAAAAGAATATACTTTTAAAATTCCGTATAAATATCAAAGGGAATTTAAAGAATTGGAGAAAAATTAGCAAAAAAAAACCCCAGGAATCACTTGTGCTTGCACAAATAATCACTGGGGGTCCAGAGTCCAAAATCTTTAATTCGTTCTCAACGAATCTCCATTTTGGGCTCGAGTTAGTCGAGAAAGTTGACCACGTCTGAGTCTCTAAGTCGAACCGTGTCGAGTAGAAAGTCAGGAGGTGGAAAGGAAGCGATCGCCGGCGAAGAAGGCATTTGTCATTATCGGAGGTTAACCGCCGACGAAATTATTCCGAAGGTGTATTGATTTTGGTTTATTGCCTAGTTTCGGCAAGGTGGAGCTCGCTTAAAGCGATACGCAGTCCACGTTCGTGACCAAAATCAATTTCCTGGGACCAATTCAGTAGTACATCGGAGTGCCCTCCAAAAATATTGACGACCCATGGTCGAGTTAGTCACGAACGGGATAGGAACACCAAAGTCCCCGTTCGTTTGGAAGCTACCAGCCGTTGATACACAAAATTTGTCCCCGGTGTCTGAGTTCCGCGATCCACATGGAAAACGACCCTCCCTTCTTTCTCTTTAGATATAAAAGTACAAATATTTTAAAAGGCATTTGGCCTTTAATTTATTAATTCAGACGCTGTGTCTAAATACGGGTTGAGTGTAATACTTTAGAAAAAGGATATCAAGAGGAAAATTACTTTTGAGTTTTAATATGAGACAGATAATACTTTTCGAAACCGGCAATTAATCTTTTTTTATTGTCAGGAACAAATTTTTGATAAATATCAAATAAATCTAACCACTGATGATAGTTTAATTGGGTTGGTTTGAGGGAATTTATCTTTAGTTGACGATTAATTTTTTTGAACTGTTCATAAGAAAATATCTTTTTGTAAACCTCAAAGATGTTTGGTTTCCACTGGTTAAAACCAAAAATGACAAAATCACGGAATTGTTGGTAATTAATTTGATTAATTTCTGGTTTAGATTTGAGAGTAAATTTGGCAAAAACTATGTTGACTTGGGGTTTGGGAATAAAGGCGGTGCGGTCAACATCCCCTAAAATTTCTATAGAATAAAAAGGGGCTAAGAGAATAGCATCTTGGTTGTTAAAGTTAGAGAATAAACAAAATTTGTCGGCTGCTTCTTGCTGGAGAATTAAATACATCTGGCTGGGTTGATTATTTGATTTAAGAATTTTGGTGATAATGGAGGTGGTGATCGAAAAAGGAATGTTGGAAAATATTTTGAAAGGAGTCTTAGGGAGAGAATAATTTAAAAAATCTTGGTTGATAAGGGTAAAATTAGAATTTGAACTAAATTGATGCTGTAGAGTAGAAATAAGGTGGAAATCTTTTTCGACAGCAATGACTTGACAGCCAATGTCTAATAATTTTTGGGTAATAATCCCCTTACCTGGACCAATTTCGATAATAGTTTCACCTTTATTTAAATCACTGCAGGAAATAAGTTGGGAGACTAGTTGAGGAGACTTAATAAAATTCTGGGAAAGATTCATGTCTGATTTGCTATTATAACTTATATGAAGAAGACAAAGATAATGGCAACTATTGGTCCAGCCTGTGAATCAGAAGAGATTATTGAAAAGATGATTTTAGAAGGAGTAAATATTTTTCGATTTAACCTAAAACATAATACATTCGAATGGCATAAAAAGATGGCTAAGCGAGTTAAGGAAGTAGCAACAAAAAATAATAGAAAAATAGGAATAATGTTAGACCTCCAAGGGCCAGAGGTAAGAATTGAAACCAAAGAGGGGTTCCCAGTAGAAATCAAAAAAGGTGGAGTATTTTGGATAAACAGAAGTTTAGACAAAGATAATAGAGTTATAAAAATAGACCCAGAAGTGGCTTTGAAATTCATAAAAAAGAACCAAAATATATTTATTGATGATGGTAGTGTAGAGGGAAGAGTTAAAGGTCATGATGGTCGTGGTATTAAAATTGAAGTGGAAGAGGATTCAATAATTAATCATCGAAAAAGTTTAAACATAATTTCGGAAGAATTAGATTTACCAATTTTAGCCAGAAGAGATAAAGAAACTATTGATAGACTAAGTGAAATTAACCCAGATTATATTTCTCTTTCTTTTGTCAGAGACGAAACTGATATTGTATATCTTAAAAAGATAATTAAAAAAATTGACCCAGAAATTAAAATAATAGCCAAAATTGAGAACCAAAGAGCAGTAAAAAATATTGAAAAAATTATTGAAAAGTCAGATGGAATTTTGATAGCTAGAGGGGACTTGGGAATTGAAATTCCAATTGAACAATTGGCTTTTTGGCAGAAAAAAATAACTGATTTATGTCGATTGAGTTCAAAGCCGGTGATAGTAGCAACACAGATGTTACAGTCAATGACAGAAAATAATAGACCAACAAGGGCAGAGGTAACCGATGTTTCAAACGCAGTGTTTGATGGGATTGATGTGTTGACTTTGTCTGATGAAACTTCGGTAGGTAAAAATCCAATAAAGGTCATTAGAGAGATGAGTAAAATTATTAATTTTACGGAAAATTCCATGATGACAAGAAAGCTAATAATAGAGCCAAAAACATCAACTGAAGTTTTAGTTGATGCGGCAGTGAATATAATTCAAAGCAACCAAGATTTAAAAATTGGAGGAGTAATAATTTTTACCCAATCAGGTAATACGGCGAGAATTTTTTCGAGATATCGGATAAATTTGCCAATAATTGCAGTGACAGATAACACAGATACGGCCAAAGGACTAACTGTTAGCTATGGGGTGGAACCTTATTTGGAGAAATTTGAAAAGGCTTCATTTAATATGCCACTAAATTTAATTAATAGATTAGTGGAAGCAAAAGTGATTTTGAAAGGCGAAAGTTTGCTAGTAATGCATGGTAATAATTGGATGGAAAGCGGGTCAACCAGTGATATTAGTCTTGTGACTGTTTAGCTTTTTCGGCCATAACATTGCTGACGTGA
>CAZCWF010000048.1:0-4584 GCA_964502305.1 uncultured Gammaproteobacteria bacterium
TGGTTTATATTCTTATTTTGGCTGTGGCCAATTTGATTTAGAAAAAGATTTTCAATTTCAGAAACAATATTACGACATATATCAATCACAAAATAAAAAATTATTCAACACAGAATATTTTTCCAACATACAAGAAAACGACAAATATATCTTTTTTGATTTAAACCAAATGGTCGATGGTTCATATATTTATATGAATAAACAAGACGACAAAGTTACCTGTGCTAGCAAAGTTTGCTGTAGCTCCTACACCAAAGACGATCCAGAATTTTCTGGTGATTGGTGTACCGATGATTATCAAACCATCGAAACCTATCAACCTGTTGGTCTTTAGCCTATTTTGATTTATTTTATTCTATTTTGATACCAAAAATATCATTAGCACTCAAACAATCTTTCTGCTAACAACCAAATAAAAAATAATTTTACCTAAAAATAGGCTAAATTAGTAAGTAAAATTTATTCTGTTATAATTCTCTCGCATGAATTCATCAAAAACCTTTCTTAGTCTTAGCTTTGGCTGCCGGGTCAACGCTGCCGAAACCAACCAATGGTCTCAAATCCTCATTAACCAAGGTTTCGTTCCTGCCACGATCGACGATCTACCATCTATTATCTTACTTAACACTTGTGCTATCACTAAAAAAGGGGAGAAAGAATCAATTAATAAAGTCAAACAACTCCACCAGCAATATCCTGATGCCGAAATCTATGTTACCGGTTGTGCTAATTTTAAAAAAATAGAAAACTTACCCAACATTAAACTTTTTAAAAACTCTCAAAAAGAAAAATTACTCGATCACTTAAAATCTTTTTATACTCCAAACATCAAAGATAAATTTAGTCACACTCACCGATATCTTCTCAAAGTTCAATCCGGTTGCACTCAGTTTTGTTCTTATTGTATTGTCCCATTCCGTCGCAATTATTTATACTCACTACCCATAGACGATGCTGTTAAAACAGTCCAACAAGCTGTTAAAAACGGTTATCAAGAAATAATTATCACCGGCGTTAATTTAGATCAATACGACTATGGCTTTTCTAATTTATTAAAAAATTTATTAGAAAAAACCGACATTAAACTAATCAGTTTCGGTTCTATCCCTGTTAATTGTATTGACAATAAATTTATTGATTTACTTTCGACTTTCAACTATCGACTTTCAAACTTTCTTCACATACCTATCCAATCTGGCTCAGACAAAATTCTCAAACTCATGAACCGCAACTATACAAAAAAAGATATTCTTCAAAAAATCTACGATCTAAAATCTACGATCTATGATCTAAAATTTGGTACCGACATTATTGTTGGTTTCCCTACCGAAACCAACAAAGACTTTCAAGAAACTTTTGATCTTTGCCAAGAAATTGGCTTTACTAAAATCCATGCTTTTCCCTTCTCTCCACGACCTGACACCAAAGCCCGAATTTTATTTGAAAACTCACCCAAATTAACCAAAGAAATTCTCAAATCCCGCTCCCAAAAAATTAGAAGTTTAGCCAAAAATTAGCTTTCAACCACACCAAAAACCTTTTGTTCCAACTTTCCAATTCTTCTTGCATTATCAGCTGTTTGGTGTCCAGAAATATCTCTAAATTCTCTTTCATCTCTAATTTCTTTTGCTAAACTATCAACCACATCAATAATGTCTGACTTCCATTTAAACATCTTTCCCTCCAAATTTTCTTCTAGTTTCCCAATTTTTGAATCTAACTTAGTATCTATCAAAATTGCTATTTGATCTAAATTTCTCTGATCCATACTTAATTATCTACGATCTACGATCTAAAATCTACGATCTATTTTATCTTCCAAAATAAACTTCCATTTCATCAAACACTTGAAAGTTAAACGACACCTCTTGTCCAGGAAACTTTGCATTTTTACCCCAAATATAAGCCTTACTAATATCATCTCTCATTTGATTAGAAATTCTTTTCAACACATCATCCAAAGTCGCCGTATTTTTAATTATTAATGGTTCAACTTTATCAGCTTCAGCTGTTCTTTCTCGTTTTAAATAAACCCGAACCAACCCCAATCCTTGCCAAACTTTTTCTTTAAATTCTTCCACTCCAACATCTTGTCCCGCACTCATAAAAACCAAATTATCATCCCTCAATTTTGACTTAAGTTGATTTAAATTTTTTACTGTATCAATCTTAGTAACCACTTTAACCGCCGACATATATTTTCTAGTTTTACTCAAACCATCAACCAACCGATCAACGTTTTCTATTTTATGACCAAATTGAATTATGGCATTTCCTAAACCCATTTCTTTAGCCACATCAATTACCACTTCCTTATCAAAAGAATTGTATGGATCAATCACCTGGATTGCTCCTTTATGAGTCCGATGAACAATAATTTTCGGCGGTTTAGTATTCAATCTTATCCCAGAATTATAAAGTTCCATTTCCACTTTATTTAACCAATCCGCTCGTTTAACATCAGTCATTAAAACCACCAAATCACTCGCTCTAATCACCGACAAAACTTTTTTACCAAAACCTTTATTCCCAGCCGCCCCTTCAATAATCCCTGGCAAATCCAAAATCTGAATCTTTACCCCTTTATATTCCGTCATTCCTGGAACTACCCCCAACGTTGTAAAGTCATAATTTCCCACTTTAGATTCCGCATTGGTTATTTTATTCAACAAAGTTGATTTTCCCACACTTGGCAAACCTACCAACACTACCGATGCATCACCCGAATGTTTGATAGCATAGCCAACACCACCACCGCCACCTTTATTAACTGGATCATCTAATTCTTCTTTCAATTTAGATAGTTTCGCCCGCAAAATACCGTGGTGATGTTCTGTTGCCTTATGATAAGGTGTATCTCGAATTTCTTTCTCAATTCGAGAGATCTGCATTTTAATAATTTCTTCTTTGGTCATTTGTTAGAATTACTTGTCCGCCTTTGGCGGAAATACTTTGAGAAAAAAAATCTTTCTTCTTTTATTTCTATGTTTTTGGCTTTTATTTAATAAGCCTATTTTAGCATCTGATAATATTTTTGGTCTTCATTTAACCCAAACACAGGATTTATCGACCGCCAAAGATATTATTAATAGCAACGGTGGAGACTGGGGCTGGGTCACTATTGTTATTCGCCTCGACCAGTTAGACCAGCAAACCTGGCAAGATTTTTTCGACAATTGCCGTAAATATCATCTTATCCCTATCGTCAGATTAGCTACTATTGCTGACGGTGACAATTGGAAAATCCCTCAAGAGTCCGACATTGATAATTTGACTAATTTTCTCAACTCACTTAATTGGCCTAACAAAACTCAACACATAATTTTATTTAACGAAATTAATCATGGTCAAGAATGGGGTGGGGAAGTCGACATTAAAAGTTACGTTGATATTTCCATATATACTTCCCAAAAATTTAAAAGCCTTAACCCAAACTTCTTTATTCTCAGTACCGGGCTTGATCTCGCCTCACCCGATCAATCACCCAATTATCTTTCCGCCGAAACTGTCTATCAACAAATTTTTGATTATAAACCCGAATATTTCGATAATATTGATGGGCTTGCTTCTCATTCCTACCCCAATCATGGTTTTGTTGGCACTCCCAAAGACACTGGTCAGCACAGTATTCATGGCTACCAATGGGAATTAGACACCATCAAATCATTAGGTGTCAAAAAAGAACTCCCTGTTTTTATTACTGAAACCGGTTGGCCCCATCAAGAGGGGATTAGTAAAAAAAATAATTTCTATACCACCAAAACCACTTCTCAATTTTTACTTGATGCTTATCATATTTGGTCTGCCGACCCACAAATCAAAGCTGTTACCCCATTTATTTACAACTATCCCCAAGAACCCTTCGACCATTTTTCTTGGCTCGACCAAGACGAGCAGCTTTATCCTGAATATCAAAAATTTATTGATCAACCAAAAACTATTAATAACCCTGAACAAACCACTAGTTATGAACTCTATAAAAACCAACTACCTTTCATCATTTTTGCTAACCACGAATACAATGGTCAAATTAGCCTAAAAAATACAGGTCAATCAATCTGGGGAGAAACTACTTTCTGTCTTAACCCAACAGTCAGTGATAACATTGAACTAACCCCAATTTGTGTTACTTCTCAAGATACCGTCTATCCTAATCAAATCAAAATCTTTAATTTTAAATTTAAAATTAAAGACTCTATTTCCAAAAAAGTCACTTTATCTTGGGAAGGTATTCCTAACACAGAAATTACTCTTTTTTCCGAAAATTCCATTATTTATCATCAACAGTTTAACTTATTTAACAAAATTAAAAGCTTTTTTGTCAAATTTTGGTAAAATACCCTTGATACATCTTAGTTCTATTTTCTCTACAATCTAAGATCTACCATCTAATATCTACTTGTCCCCATAGCTCAGTTGGATAGAGCGTCTCCCTTCTAAGGAGAAGGCCGCAGGTTCGATCCCTGCTGGGGATACTTTTTTCATATCCGCGCCCATAGCTCAACGGATAGAGTACTAGTCTTCGGAACTAGTGATGGGGGTCCGATTCCCTCTGGGCGTACTTAAAGTGATAAAATATCACAT
>CAZCWF010000049.1:0-4566 GCA_964502305.1 uncultured Gammaproteobacteria bacterium
TCAAGTTTTAAATGCTAAAAATCATCGTTCTGAAGCGGAAATTATTGCTAAAGCTGGTAAAAAAGGTGGTATTACTGTAGCTACCAATATGGCTGGTCGTGGAGTCGATATTATTCTTGGCGGTCCAAAAGACGGTATCGATAAAGCCAAATGGCAAAAAGAACACGATGAAGTTTTAAAACTTGGGGGTCTTTGTGTTATTGGTACCGAACGTCATGAATCTCGTCGTATCGACAATCAGCTCCGCGGTCGAGCAGGTCGTCAAGGTGATCCTGGTTTCTCTCAATTTTATGTTGCTCTTGATGATGACATTATGCGTATCTTCGGTGGTGACAAAATCAGTTCTCTCATGGGTCGATTTAATATGCCCGAAGATGTTCCTTTAACTCATCCGCTTGTTTCCCGAGTTATTGAACAAATTCAAGTCAAGGTCGAAGGTTTCCATTTTGATGCTAGAAAAAATTTGGTCGAATATGATGATGTTATCAATAAACAACGTCAAATCGTTTATCGTTTACGTGAGCAAGCATTGCTTAATCAAAAAGATAGCCCAGATAAAAATAGAGAATTAGTTTTCAAGTATTTATCCAATCAAATTAACAATTTGGTAAATATCAATACGTCTTATGATTCAGGGAAAATAGACTACGACAAAGCCATGCTTGAATTTATGGAAATTCTCCCTATGAATTCCGCTACCAAAAGTCAAATTATCAAAGATCTTCAAAAAAGTGATAACCCATCAGAAAGTTTAATTAAAATTCTATCTGACCAATGGGAAGCCCGAACCAAACTTTTCGGTAAAGAAATCTCTAACAGTATTCTTGCCTTTTCTCTAGTTTCAACTATTGATCCACTTTGGGTTGAACATCTTACCGCCCTTGATGACCTTCGTGACGGTGTTCGTCTTCGTGGCTATGCCCAGAAAGATCCCTTAGTCGAATATCGGAAAGAAGGTTTTGAAATGTTTCAAAAATTAATGAATCAATTTGAATACAATTTGGCTCGAAAAATTTTCCGGCTTGAACCAGTCGCTCCTCAAACCGTTACGCCACAAAATGTTACCGAAGGTAGGGGAGACTCACTGGAAAATAAACCAGAACAGCAACCTCAAAAACCTACCAACAAAACCGAAGAAGTTGAGTTACCTCCACTTCTTCAACCCATTAAAAAAGATCAAATTGTTGGACGAAACGACCTTTGTCCCTGTGGTTCAGGTAAAAAATACAAGAAGTGTTGTTATCCCAAATTCGGGTAAAATAGACTTATGATTAGTTTTAAATTTACTGCCAAAAAAATCTGGAAAGAAATTGATCATTCCAAAAAAATTCTTCTTCATCTCCACCCAGGTGCTGATGGTGATTCTGTCGGTTCAGCTTTAGCCATGTATCATGTTTTAAAAGGTCTAAACAAAGATGTTGATCTTATCCAAGGTGACACTGATCTTCCCAAAAATCTTTCAACCCTCCCAGGTGTTGATAAAATAATTCCCAAAAATATCTTTCAAATCGATCTTGATCAATATGATTTGTTTATCGTTTTAGACTCATCATCCCTCAAACAAATCAGTCGTTTAGGTGATATTAAATTCCCTAAAAAACTAAAACTAATTTCTATTGATCATCATATTAGTAACGAAAAATTTGCCAAAGCTAATTTAATTGTCCCGACAGCTCCAGCTACAGCTCAAGTCCTTTTTGATTTTTTTCAAGTCAGAAAAATAAAATTAAATCAAAAGATTGCCAGTTGTCTTTTTGCTGGCATTTATACCGACACTGGCGGTTTTAAATACGTGAATACTACTTATAAAACTTTAAACATCGCCTCACAACTGTCAAAAATTTACCCAAAATTTTCAGAATTAATCTTCAATATTGAAAATACTGATAACCCAGAACGTCTCAAACTTATATCTATTTTACTTAGTTCAGTTGAAAATTATTTTTCTAATCACGTTGCTTTAGCTTCAATTTCTTTCGAAGAGATAAAAGATAGTAATTTAAATCAAGCCGTTGTTACTGGCAACTCTGAAGTTGCCAATATGCTCAAAGCTGTCGTTGGTTGGGATATCTCTTTGACTTTAATGGAAATTCAACCTGAGACTGTCAAAATTAGCCTGCGCACTCGTGATAGCCAAAAATATGACTTATCAAAAATCGCTACCGCTCTTAATGGTGGTGGCCACAAAGCTGCTGCCGGTGCTACTTTAAATATGTCTCTTCCTCAAGCCAAAGAAACAGTTCTTGCTACTATCAAAAAACTCTACCCAAAAATTAACCAAGAAACCAAATAGATTTCTCTACTTTTTACTTTGCACTTTCGACTTTATACTTAAGGCATGGAAGATTGTATTTTTTGCAAAATTATCAAAGGAGAAATTCCTTGTCACAAAGTTTACGAAGATGAAAATTTTTTGGCATTTTTAGACATTAATCCTGTTTCGTCGGGACATACTCTTTTAATCCCAAAAAAACATTTTCGTTGGGTCTATGATGTTGATCAATTTGGACAATACTGGCAAATTGCCCAAAAAATCGCCCTTGCTTTAAAAAATTCTTCTTTAAATCCCGATTTTGTTACCTTTTTGACTATGGGTAGTGATGTTCATCACGCTCATATTCACATTATCCCCCGGAAAAATAATGATCAAATTGGCCCAATTCTTTCCCAAATTCCCCATCTTCAATTATCAGACCAAGATTTTAAAGAAATTACTTTAAATATTACAAATTCATTAAATAATGGAAAATAACCAAGAAATTATCAATCAATTAGAATCTTTAAACCAGAAAGTCGAGAAATTTTTAAACCCCAAGAAAATGGTTTGGCACAACTTTCTTTTTGGTATATCCCGAGCTCTTGGGTATCTTTTTGGTATGATTATTATCGCTTCATTGATCGCCTATTTACTTTCCAAAATTTCAATCGGCCAATATATCACCGACTGGATTCAAGATAATCAAACAATTCTTAATTCCCAGATCTCTGTGCCCGTACCCGATCAACCTTAGTCAAAATTTTCTTTCTTAATCTGATTTTTTGTGGAGTCACATCAATTAACTCATCTGAGTTAATGAAATCCAAAGATTCTTCAATCGAATATTTTACCGCTGGAGCCAATACGATATTGTCATCGTTCCCAGCTGATCGAGTATTAGTTAAGTGTTTTCCTTTACAGATATTAATTTCCAAATCACCTTCAACTGGTCTTAAACCTACAATTTGGCCTTCATAAACTTGTTCATTCGGATCAATAAAATTAACTCCTCTTTTTTGAGCTAAATCTAAACCAAAAGACAAAGCTTTCCCTGTTTCAAAAGCAATCATTACTCCATTTCGTTCTTTTTTATTCTCGTCCTGTTTTGGTTCATAGCCTAAAAACAATGTATTTATTGAAACGGTTCCTTTTGTGGCTGATACCAAAGTATTTCTCAAACCCAAACCATTTCTTTCACTGATTTTGTAAGTCATTCTAACCCCAATTTTATCGTCAGTTGTCATATCCCTCATTTCAGCTTTTCGTTTTCCTAATTCTGCTGTAATTGTTCCTACGTAATCCTCCGGAGTAATGATAATCATTTCATTAAATGGTTCATGGACTTTTTCATCAATAGTTTTCAAAATTACCTCCGGTTTACCCACTTCCATAGCGTAACCTTCACGTCGAAGTTTTTCAATCAAAACCGCCAAATGTAATTCACCTCGTCCAGAGACCAACATTCTAATACTGTCATTTGGATCATCTTCTAATTTCAATCCCAAATTAGTTTCTACTTCTTGTCTAAGTCTTTCTTTTAGTTCCCGACTGGTTAAAAATTTAGCTTCTCCTTTAGTAAAGATTCCTGTATTTGGTCCAAAGCTTGCTTTAAGAGTTGGTGGTGTGATCTCAATTGCTGGTAAAGCCACTTGGCAATTAATATCTGTCAAAGTTTGACCAATTTCAATTTCACTAATTCCAGCGATATAAACAATTTCCCCGCTAGCGGCTTCTTCAATTTCTACTTTTTTAATTCCTTCATTAACATACATTCTTTCTACTCTAAAATTACCTCTAGTCTTTTGGTCAGGGTTTACCAAGGATACCGACATTCCTTTTTTAATTTTTCCTCGATTAATTCTTCCAACAGACAGTTTTCCTAAATATTCGTTCTTTTCGAAATTAGACACCAACATTTGAAAAGGTTGATCAATATCTTTGACAGCATTTGGTACTGTTTCAATAATTTGATCTAAAAGGGGAGTAATATCTGCTTCTACTTCAGTATTATCCGGCATTTGTTTAAAAGCTTTTCCGTCTCGTCCGACACAATATATAGTTGGAAAATCTAATAATTCTGGATCATCAACCAAAGATAAAAATAAATTTTCTGTATCAGTTAAAACTTTGTTAACTTGTTGGTCTTTTCGATCAATCTTATTAATCACCAAAATAACTTTTAACTTATTTTCCAAAGCTCTTTTCAATACAAATTTTGTCTGTGATAATGGCCCTTCAGCCGCATCTACTATTAATAGTGCTCCATCAACCATATTTAATACTCGCTCAACTTCACCACCAAAATCAGC
>CAZCWF010000050.1:0-4540 GCA_964502305.1 uncultured Gammaproteobacteria bacterium
GGAGTAGCTCAGTTGGTAGAGCAAAGCTTTCGTAAAGCTGAGGTCGGGAGTTCGACTCTCCCCTTCGGCTCTAACATTAGTTTATAGATTGTAGATGTTAGATCGTAGAAAAATCAAAGAGTTTTATGGTTATAAAAAAGGGATGATATAATTTAATATATTATGGCAGAGTTTAAACGTTCGCGTCTGAATAGAGCGACAAATGAACAAATAACAAAAAAGACAGTGGTTTTGGGTTTATTAACAGTAGTTTTGGCTGTTTTGGTGTTGTTCTTTGGATTACCATTACTGATAAAATTTTCAGTATTTTTAGGTCAAGGTAAAAGTAGGAATTCTGCCGATACTGAAGCAAAAAAGCTACCTCCGGTAGCCCCTAGGTTAGTTATTCCTTACGAAGCGACAAATAGTTCTCAAATTAAAGTGAGTGGTTTTGCTGAGGCAAAAGTTAAAGTTGAGTTATTTAAAAATGAAGTTTCTATAGGGACAACTGACGTAACGGAAAATGGTGATTTTGCATTTGAGGATTTATCTTTAGATGAAGGTGAAAATAAGTTTACGGCTATGGCTAGTACTGAAGAAAATGGTAGTGGAGATGATTCAACTCCAGTGGTAGTGGTTTATGATAAAACACCACCTGAATTAGAAGTGACTAACCCGAGTGAAGATTCATTAGAAATTGATTATGCTGATTTTGATATTATTGGTAAAACTGAAAGTGGGGCTAGTGTGTCTATTAATAATAGAATTGCAACAGTGGATAACGATGGTAATTTTAAATTAAAATGGCAGCTTGATACGGGTAAAAATGAATTAGAAATTACATCAACTGATTTAGCTGGGAATCAAACAAAAAAGAAAATAACGATAACTTATTCTCTTTAGATAAAAGCGATAAATAATAATACCCAGGGATAGAGCAGTGAGTTAGCGAAAAGTGAGTGAACTAGGATGGCGATTAGACAGGTTTTTTTTGTGAGATCGGATTGTTGAAGTAATTGTTTTAACCCTAAAACAAAAAAAGTTCCACCAATAATTCCAGTAGTGATGAAGATAGTTAATAAACTACTATCAAAGCCACCGTTGGCATGGGAGAGTCGATTTTCGTTTTTATTAATTAGGGGGAGATTGTTATAGCCAATGCCGAAGATTGGTTTCTCTTTAAATAAAGATATCCCCTGTTGGTAATTTTCGATTTTAGCCGTAATAGATGAAGTTCTTTCAAGTTTAGTCCCTTCTCCAGCTTGCCGAGGGAGAACAAAAATGGTAGCTAAAACCAAGATTGATATTTTTAAAAATAGTTGGATGTTTTTGTTTTTGAAAGAGATAAAACCGAAGGCAATAATTAAAGAAAGATATGTAGATCGACTGTAAGTTAAGCTTAAGGCAATATAAATAAATATTAGAAGTGGCCATCGATAAGGTATTTTTTTGTCTAGAAAAATTTTAATAAAAAAGAGTAAATAAATTAACCCGGTGAAAGTCGGATCAAAAAAACTACTAACAAGCCGATATAGATGTGGATCCCATTGATTAACGTCAAAATAAGTAAAATTTGGCCAGACAAAATATTGAATAAATCCAAAGATAATATTAGCAATAAGGCCAAGATTAAATAACTGTTTTTGTTTGGGGTTTAGTTTTGGTGGAAAGATTAACAAAGATAATAAACAAGTTAATCTGATGAGATAAAAAAGCGATTTTAGGAAAAAAAGTTGAGTAAAAATGGTAGTAAGACCAAGAAGACACCAGATGTAAATTAAAAAAATGGTGAAGTGAATATTTTGATTTTTTAAATCTTTATTTTTGAGGTGATAAAACAGATTCCAGAGAGTAAAAATAATTATGGCAATATCTATAATGGGGAAAGAAAATCCGAAAAGTGTTGGGCGAAAAATTTGGCCAATGGAGAAGGAAAATGCAATTAAAGCTATGATTGCTGTCTGTATAAATGCCATAGCTTAGCTTTGTTAAGAAATACGTGGAAGCTCATACAAAGAGCCATAATAATTCCAGGGGTGCCATCTAAAAAACCTAGTTTAATAAAGTAGTTGTCGATAAATTTCCCAATTGGGAGAAAGATGATTTGAGCCATGTTGGTATGTTTCTTTTGGGAATACATTTCTTGGGATCGGATGTCGGTATAAAAATTGATTTTTTGAATGCAAGATTTGATAGTTTGGTGAGAAAAATGTTGAATGGCTAGTTTTGTTTGTTTAGTGTCTTTATTACTTTGCCAGGTTTCGTGAACTTGCCCGACGAACTTACCATAATTTTTGTCAAATAATCTGGTGAAAGTAAGGAAAGCATTTTCTCCGTGGTTTAGTTTATGTCCAAGGAAAATATCTTGGCGTTTGAAGGCATAAGACTTGTATTGATGCTTATCGAAATGACTTAAAAATCGGATTAATTTTTTGGTTGGTTTTTCGTCAGCATCAAGAGTCAGAATCCAATTATAATTGGTTTGAGAAATCCCAAAATTGCGTTGTTGGGCAAAATCATTATTCAAAGGATGTTGAATAATTTTAATTTTTTGATGAGAGGAATTTATTTTTTTTGCCGCCTCAATAGTATTGTCGGTTGAATTGTCATCGACAATAATAATTTCTTTGATAGCTTTACAACTTTTAACCCAACCAAAATTATCTTGTAGGTTTTTTGATTCGTTGTGGGTGAGGAGAAGAAGTGAGAGATTAATTCTTGTTTTCATGTTTAATGTATTTGTTGTAGTATTCTATTATTTTATCAGAAGTATACTTCCAGTCTATTGTATTTATTTGTTTAAATTTTAATTTATCTTGAGATAATATTTTCTTAAGTATTTTTCTAGCCTCATCGAGGTTTGAATATAAATATCCATTAAGTCCGTCTTTAATTATTTCTGCTGTTCCACCTTCTCTTTTGCCTAACACGAAACAATTGTTTGAGGTCGCTTCAAGAGTTGTTATTCCGAAGGGTTCGTTATTATTATTAGCTAAATATATTGAATAATATTTGTATAAATCATCTTTGATTTTATCGTCTTCTGTATGAATTAAATTTAAAAAAACTTTTTTCTTTCTTGCCAGTTTATATATTTTCTTGCTTTCACTTGTTTCTCTGCCAAGTATCGATAAATTATTTGTTATCCCACTTAATTGATAAATGGAAAAATCATGACCTTTTATTTTAGATAATTGTCCAACAGATAGAATTTTTTTATTATTTTTGATTGATATGTTTTTATGTTTAATCGGTTTAAGCCCGGGGTATATTATTATTGAATTTTTGTTATATATTTTTTTTAAATTTTTAGCTGTAAATTTAGAGTTGCAGATAATATGTTTGGCTGATTTACAATTTTTTTGATCGATATATTTGATTGGCAATCTAATTAATCTTGTTAAAATTCGCTTTGGTTTCCAATAGTCAAATGAGGTTTTTTCATAAAATTCTCGTTTTGGTTCAGTAAAAAAGTAAATTATTTTTTCTTTATCTTTTATATATCGTAGAAGATATGGTGATTGAGTTAGTAAGCAAGGGAAAACTAAAATTAAATCATAATTATTTTTGTTAATATCTTTGGCTATTTCTTGATTTATTACTTTTAAATTTTTTAATATGTAATAAATTTCACTAAAAAGATTTTTTGGTTTTTCGTTTTCAGGGCATAAAACATTTACTTTGTTTTGTTTTGATAGCTGGAGTGATATTTCGTTTAAAGAATTTAACGCTCCACCTTTTTTGAGATTATGATAGATAGCTATTTTAATTTTCCCCATTGTTTTGTTTTTATTTAATCATTATTATTTTAATACAACTATGGTTAAGATATTTTTAAGCTTGTTGTGTTTTTTGCTTCTATTTTGTTTTGATACTAGAGACTTAAAAGCTACTTCTTTTTTTACGGAAGATTTTAGTCAAAGAAATGAAAGTAATTGGGAGTATTTTTGTAATTATTCTGGTCGCGAATATTGTTTAATGGATTCGAATAATATCACTTATAATGATGGTTCGATTACGTTGAGCACCGATTCATCTAATTTCCCTGTTGTATTAAGTAAAAGTAATATCATTCCTGTGACGGGAGATTTTGCGCTTAAAGTTAAGTTCCGATATCCAAGAACAACTAATAGAGGTGTCGGTTTGGGTATAGGACATACGGGTCCTGCTCCTTATTATAAGTTGTTTTCTCAGTTTGGTATATGGAAAGATACTAGTAGCGGACAGGGTTTTAAGTTTTATTATAACGATTTCAGTGAAAATCAGTCTCAAGGATACTGTTTTAATTTTACAAATTCAACAAGTGACACATTTGGTCGTGTGACTATAGCTAATATATCCTTGAGTGAATCTGTTTGGCATATTCTTGAAATTTATAGATTTGGTGATACTTATGAGGTTTATATTGATAAAGATCGGAATATTGATCCAATATTCACAGCTGATATTCGCAACAATTGTGTTCCAAATATTATTTGGTTTGGTAATTTTATTTCTGATGGTGGGGGTGCTTGGACAACATTCTCTTTAGATAGTATTGAGGTATTAAGTGATTATTTAT
>CAZCWF010000051.1:0-4536 GCA_964502305.1 uncultured Gammaproteobacteria bacterium
CGGTGTCGACACTACATCTAAAATCGAATACAAGGTTGTCGTTTTACCAGAACCAGTTGGACCACAGATAATAATAATTCCATGTGGTCTCTGGATGGAACTCATTAAATTTTTTAGAGCCAAACCTCGCAAACCCAAATCCGGCAATGTTGGCACTTTTTGTGACTTTTTAAGTAAACGCATCACTACCTTTTCCCCATAAGTTGTTGGTAAGGTTGATACCCGTAAGTCAACATCATTACCATCCGCCGAAAAGAAAAAACGCCCATCCTGTGGTACTCGTTTTTCATCAATTTTTAAATCAGATAAAATCTTAATTCTTGACACTACTGCATCCTGAACATTTCTTGGCAATAAATATTTTTCTTGTAAAATACCATCAATTCTATATCTTATTCTGACATTATCTTCTTGGGGCTCTATATGAATATCAGAAGCCCGAGATTTAATTGCATATTCCAAAATTGTCGATACGATTTTGGCCACCGGAGCCTCCACTGCCACCTTATCCTGGGCTTTTCTCATATCAACTTCATCCGCTTTCCTTTCATCCAAAGCTTTATTTACTTCCGATGTAATACTTTTTTCCCGAATATATTTTTCTTTAATAAAACTTACAATCTGCTTTTCCGTCGACATTCCAGCACTTATCTTCAAACTAGTTTTTTTCTCCAAAAACTCCAAAGTTTCCAAATCAAGCGGATTTACCATAGTCACAAACAAAGTTTTTGTTTTAGTATCCAAGCGATAGGGGACTATATTATATTTTTGTGCCACACTTTCCGGTACTAGACTCAAAGCCTCAGGGGAAAAGGCTGTATTATCCAAATCTACAAAAGGTACATTAAAAAATTTTGCCTTAGCTTTAACTAAATCCTCGTCTTTTACCAATCTCATCGATCGGATTATTTCTTCCTCGGAATCACCAGTTTTTAACTGTTTCAGATTAATATCTTCAAAAGTTGCTTCATCAATCAAACCTTGGTCTTTTAAAACCTCTCGTAAATTTTTATATGTCTTCGGGTTAAAATCAGTCATATACTTAATTCATAGTACATTTTTTTAAATATCAAATCAATCAAAAATGAATATTTTCCCGTCAACTTTACTAATCACTCCTGACATAAACCAAGTCAATCAAAAAATTGACGAAATTTGTCTTTTTTTGGAAAATCAAATCAATCAAAATAACCCAGATATCTTTATTGTCGATGACCAGACCGGTTGGACTATTGAATTAACTCGACAGATCAAAAATTTTCTCTCCAAAAAACCTTTCAATCATCCCAACAAAATTGTCATCATCTACGATGCCCATCAACTAAATAATGAGTCCCAAAACGCCCTATTAAAAACTCTCGAAGACCCCGGACCAAACAATTTTATTATTTTAACTACTTCCAAACCATCCAAACTCTTGTCTACCATTATCTCTCGCTGTCAAAATATCAAACTTAAGAATCAACCGACAGATTGTTCCACTAACCAATGTCTCATTTTTAGTCAAAATATCAAAAAGGACTTAGTCTTAAGTGAAACTTTATCAAAAGATAAAACTCAAGTTTTACCTTTTTTAGAGCAACAATTAAGAGATTATCAAAATCTCCTTCAAATCAACCCATCTACTAAAAATTCCAAAATAATCCAAAAAATTATCAAATCAATCAATATGATTGAATCTAACGTCGACCCCAAATCTGCTCTAGATTTTTTATTCTTATCCTAAGCGTATAACTCAACTTTTTCTCCAATGCCTGGAGTAATTATATTTGCTCTATAACCTCTCTCTCGAAATTCTTCTGCCATTTTTTGTCGTGATGAATTTCTTCCATGGCCAATGTCTATTAATTTTAATTCACCCAAGTTAAATCTCTCAACAAAATTCATTATTTCCTCACCACTCGCATGACTAGTAAAACCATCAACTTTAAAAACTTTTGCCCCAATCAATCTCCCTTTTTTATCATGAGTCCCTCTATCTTTTTTTAAATCTTTATTTTGTTCAGCAAACAACAATCTAGCACCATCAGTTCCCTCAACTTGAAAACAAGTAAAAACAACCCCATTTTTTGGATTCCGACAAAAATCTCCATTCTTATAATTCATCGCCCTACCAAACCCAAACATCCCTCCACTAGCAACAATAATTGCTTTTCCTGGGTAATGTGCCATCGTTTTATCTGTCATAATCGACAACTCGTGAGAACCTATTATTTCTAAATTCTCAATATCAAATCGAGCCAAGCTATCTCTCTCAGTCTTATAAAAATTTTGGTCATTCCCATACCTTGAAAAAAAGTAATCAGCCCCACAATCTATATAAGTTTCAGTCAAACTCATAGCCAATGGAGCATCCATAAAAATTCTACAATCACTTGGAATTCTTCCGGATTTTTGTAAATTATGTAACATTTCCAGAATCTCTTGTGACCGATGTAACGAAAGAGTAGGCAATAAAACATTTCCACCTCCAGCCCAAATTGATTCAATATAAGCCATAAATTGTGATTCTTTTTCAGTAAAAGGAATAGGATTCTTTTCAAAATTAGTCGACTCTAACACCATCGCATGAATTGGGTCTCCAGGATATCTACTAACAAAATCCGAATAACCACCACTTAAAGATTGAATTGGTTTACCGATATCCCCACTAAAAAAGACATTACGATGGAAAATTGGATTCCTTTCATCTCTCAACAGGACTGAAGCTGAACCTAAAATATGTCCATTGGACAAAAATTCACCTTTAATATAATTATGTCTCCGACCAACACTAAATTCCTTAAAAGGTTCAACAGCCTTTAAGTGTCTTAATGTCAAATCTACATCTTTCTTTTCATATAATCTCTTTCCTTCCGGTTGATCCTCTTGGATCTCACCAGAGTTAATCAACATCTTTTCTGCCAAACTAGCAGTTGCTTCTGTCGCGTAAATATCGAACCTAAAACCTTTTTTAAAAGCCAACGGCAAACGACCACAATGATCAATATGACTATGTGTCAATAAAACACCACCAACCCCCCTAAGGTCACTATCTTTCAAACCAAGATTGCGTTGTTCTCCTCTAGAACTCCTTTCTTCCAACCCTTGAAACAAACCCAAATCAACCATAACTTGGTTATCCCTAATTCTAAGTTTATGACAAGAACCAGTTACCAAACCACCATTACCACCAAAAGATTCAATTTCAATTCTTTCTTTTATATATTCTGTTTTAGACATTCTTCAAATACAACGATACCTATAACAAGCATTATACTCTTCATTTTTTAGATCAGTCAATAAGATATTTTATCTTAAAAAATATCCTTTAATGTTAAAAAAACCAAACAAAAAAATGTATTATTACGCTAATAAGATTAATCTGATATATGTAACCAATAACTATTTTCTATAAATTACTCTTAATTTTTCTACGATCTACGATCTAAAAACTAATATCTAATTTCCGCATTTTCCCCTTAACGTTTCGCCAAAAGATGATATAATTCTCCAGAGTATGTTTTCTCCGATTTTTTCAATCAATAATCAAATTCTAAAAAATATTGGTAGTATCGAAGCTGCCAAAGCGGTTATTGATGAAGCCCCATTAATTCCAGCTTACGAAAAGCAATTTCAACAAGAAGCTATTGTCCGAACTGTTCATTATGGTACTAGAATCGAAGGAAACGATTTAACCTTTCAAGAAGTTGCCAGATTAGTTGAAGGTCATCAAGTCACTGCCGCCGAACGTGATATTCAGGAAGTTATCAACTACCGAAATGTCATGTCTTACCTTGAAGAACTTTGGTCACTCTACGATGCCGGCATGCCACTCCCCGAAGAATCAAAAGAAATTAATGATAAACATAGACCTTTCTTTTACAGTGAAACTATCGTTCGAAGAATTCACGAATTAACCACCGCCAAGATTATTCCCGAATCTGAAGTAGGGAAGTATCGCCACCAACAAGTTGTTCTTAAAAACACTCGTACTGGAGAAATTGCTCATCGACCACCCCCAGCCATTGAAGTTCCATATCTTATGGCTGACTTAATTGATTGGCTCAACAGCCCAGAAGCCCAAGAAATCCACCCGACCATTAAATCAGCAATCAGTCAGTACGTTATGGTCGCTATTCATCCATTTATCGAAGGTAATGGCCGTATCTCTCGAGCTTTTGCCATGCTACCTCTTTATGCCCAAGGCTATGACATCCGTCGTCTTTTCTCCATGGAAGAATATTTCGACCGCAACGCTGAAGATTACTACAACACTATTCAAAACACCCATTTACTCTCATCTGATATTTTCAAACGTGACCTGACTAATTGGGTTGAATATTTCACCCAAGCCCTATCCATTGAACTATCTCGGGTCAAAGAAAAAGTTCAATCTCTTTCTCGTGATATTAAACTCAAACAAAAATTAGGTGGGAAGCAGATTCATCTTTCCGAACGCCAAATCAAATTAGTTGAATACATGCAACAATTCGGCGGATTAAGAATGCCTGACGCTCAACAACTTCTTCCTATGGTTTCCGACGACACCATCTG
>CAZCWF010000052.1:0-4425 GCA_964502305.1 uncultured Gammaproteobacteria bacterium
GTAATATAGAATAATGAACCGGTTTACCAAAACTCTTTCACTCTATATTGAAGCTTTTAAAACACCAATTTTTCGAAAGAAACTTTTATTTACCTTAGGAATACTTGTTGTTTTTCGTTTAACGGCTCATATCCCAGTTCCTGGTGTCAATTTAGCTTTGCTTCAACAATTTTTTGCTCAAAATCAACTCCTTTCATTATTAGATATCTTTTCCGGTGGTACCTTAGCCAACTTTTCTATTATGGCTTTGGGACTTAGTCCTTATATCAGTGCCTCAGTTATGATGCAGCTTTTAGCCTTAGTTGTCCCCCAAATCGAAGAGCTTCAAAAAGAAGGGGAGTATGGTCGAGCCAAAATCAACCAATATACCCGCATTGCTACTATTCCTTTTGCTATCGTCAATGGTTTAGGTATGTATGCTTTGCTTCGTTCCCAAAATATTATTACTGGTCTTGATTTACTCACCACCATTGCTCTTATTGCCAGTATGTTAGCCGGTACTATGATTATGATTTTTTTTGGCGAACTAATTAATTTATATGGTGTTGGTAATGGTGTCTCTATGTTAATTTTTGCCGGTATTATTGCTCGTCTTCCGGTTGGTTTTGCTCAAACTTTCGCTGTAACCGATCTTTCTGATCCTCAATCAGGACTCAACTTAATTATCTTTATTGCTTTAGCCTTAGCTTTAATTGCTGCTATTGTTTTTGTCGAAGAAGCTGTTTTACGAATTCCTATTAATTACGCCAAAAGGGGACAGTCCACTTATTTACCTATCAAAGTTAACACTGCCGGAGTTATGCCGATTATCTTTGCTGCTTCATTAGCTACTGTACCTACACTTTTAGGTCAATTTGCTTCCAAACTTCCTAATCAAAACATTGCTAACATTGCTACCAACATATCAAATTTTTTCCGTACTGATGGGTATTTTTATATGTTCTTTTACTTTTTTTTGGTTATTGGTTTTACTTTCTTTTACACTTCGGTTGTTTTTAAGCCAAAAGATATTTCTGAAGAATTACGTAAGTCCGGTGGTTTTATTCCTGGTATTCGTCCTGGTCAGTCCACCGAAAAACGTCTCCAATATTTAACTAATCGGGTTTTATTAATCGGTGCTGTTTTCTTGGGTGTTATTGCTATTACTCCTCACATTGTTCAAAAAATCACCAACATTACCACTCTTACTATTGGTGGTACTTCTATTCTTATCGCCGTCTCAGTAGTTTTGGAACTTACTCGTAAAATCGAGAACGTTGTCCAAACTTACAATTACGATAAACTTACTTATTAATTATTAATTTATTAGTCATTAGACATTAGAAATTATGTCATTAAACTTATTCATCATTGGTCCATCAGGTTGTGGTAAATCTACCCAAGCCAAATTAATTGCTGCTAAATACAACTTAACTCATCTTTCCATGGGTCAAATTCTTCGTGACGAAATGGCTGCTGGCAGCCCAGAAGGACTCGAAGCCAAATCTTATGTTGATAGTGGTACTTTAGTTCCAGAAGAATTAACTTTCAAACTTTTAACTGGAAAACTTAACCAAATTGGTAATAAAGATTTCATCATCGATGGTTTTCCACGATCTATTGGTCAAGGTCAATTTATCGAAAATTATCTTTCTCAAGTTAATGAACCTCTTGATTTAATTATTCACCTCGATGTTACTTTCGAAGAAATCAGCGCTCGCCGAGCTAAAATGGGAGCTGAATTCCAAGATCAAAATCGTACCGACAACACTCCTGAGGCTATGGCTGCTCGTCAAAAATTTTATGATGACAACAATGGTTTAATTATGGATTATTTCAATCCAAAAGGATTAGTCCTTCAAGTTGACGGCAATCGTCCTATTGAACCGATTTTTGCCGACATCGATCAAAAAATTAGTACTCTTAAATAAAAATTTTATTAATTAACTTAAAATGCCCAAAGAACCAACAGTCCAAGCTCAAATCACTGAAGTCTTGCCAAATTCCCTTTATCGGGTAAAATTGGAAGATGGTCGAGAGATAGTTGCCCATTTAGCTGGTAAATTACGCATGCATCACATTCGTGTTATCGCTGGGGACAACGTTTCTTTAGTCCTTAGTCCAGACGGAGGACTCGGAAGAATCGTCTATCGCAATTAAAATAAATTTACTCTTTGATATTATGCCGATTTTAGGTTACAATATCCAAGTCTATTCCTATGAAAGTAAAATCTAGTATTAAACGTCGTTGTCGAAATTGTAAGGTGGTCATCCGCCGCGGTGTTCGACGTATTATTTGTTCTACTAAAAGACATAACCAAAAACAAGGTTAAATTAGTATGAGAATTCTTGGTGTTGAAATTCCAGATAATGAGCGAGCCGAAATCGGTTTGACTCGTTTTTACGGTATTGGTAAAACCAATGTTAAAAAATTGGCTGCCATGTCCAATATAAGTTTAGATAAACGCATTAAAGATTTGACTCGTGATGAAGTTTCAGTTTTGATGAAATCCCTCGAATCGTTCAAAATCGAAGGTGATCTCAAAAAAGAAATTCGTGAAAACATTGATCGTCTCAAAGCTATTCATTCTTACCGTGGTATCCGACATATTGTTAGTTTACCTGTTCGTGGACAGAGAACCAAAACTAATTCTCGTACTCGTAAAGGTAAAAAGAAAACAGTCGGTTCTCTTACTAAGGAAGCTTGGGCAAAAATTGAAGCTCAACAAAAAACCGCTTCTAACAGTTCTAATAAATAAAATATGGCAGAAACTAAACAAACTAAAAAAACCACTGTTGCAAAAAAGAAAGTCTTCAAAAATATTGCTGAAGGCCGACTTTATATTCAATCAACTTTCAATAATACTATCGTTAGTGTTACCGATTCAAAAGGAAAAGTTTTAACTTGGTCAAGTGCTGGAAATTGTGGTTTTAAAGGTTCTCGTAAGTCTACTCCATTTGCCGCTACTACTGCCATTGAAAAAGCTTTAGAAGAAGCTAAAAAACATGGTGTTAAAAAACTTGAGGTTTTCTTAAAAGGTCCAGGGGTTGGTCGTGATGCCGCTCTCCGATTTTTAAGAACTAAAAGGGATTTTGATGTCGACAAAATTGCCGATATTACCCCAATTCCTCACAATGGACCACGTCCTCCAAAACAACGACGTGTTTAATTATTTTTTAACTTTAAACTTTTAACTTTAAACTAAATTTATGTCTAGAGTCACATTAGATGCCAAATGCCGCCTTTGTCGAGCCGCTGGTACCAAACTTTATCTCAAAGGAACTCGTTGTTATTCTGCTAAGTGTCCTATCGAAAGAAAAGGTGCTGTTAAGCCAGGTATGCACGGTGCTAAATCAGGTAGAAAACCTACTGATTACGGTATTCAGCTTCGAGCCAAACAAAAAGCCAAGCGTATTTATGGTGTTCAAGAAACTCAATTCAAAAATTATTATCTCAAAGCCAAAACCCTCAAAGGTTTGGTCGGTGATAACTTGCTTACTCTTCTCGAAAGAAGACTTGACAATGTCTTATATCTCGCTGGTTTAGCTTTGTCTCGATCTTCTGCCAAACAACTTATCAGTCACGGTCATGTTACCGTCAACGGTAAAGTTATGGACATACCTTCATACCAAGTTAAAGTTAAAGATATTGTCGCTCTCGATTCCAAAATCGCTGAAAAAATCGGTGATGTTCCAGGAATTGAAGCTGACTATGCTACTAAAACTTGGCTTGACCTTAACAAAAAAGATCTTACTGTCAAAGTCGTTTCTGACCCTGTCAAAGAGGAAATTGGTAATGACATCGACATCAATTTAATAATTGAATATTATTCAAGATAAAAAAGGAGAACTCCATGATTGAAACTAATAAATTCAATGTCAAAACAATCAAATCTACCGAAACCCACGGTAAATTTGAACTTAGTCCGTTAGTTGGCGGTTTTGGTCATACTCTCGGTAACAGTTTACGTCGGGTTCTTTTGATCACCATCCCTGGTGCAGCTATCACTCGCATCCGTGTTGATGGTGCTAATCATCTTTTCACTACTTTACCTGGTGTCAAAGAAGATTTAGTCGAAATTTCTTTAAATCTTAAAAAAGTAAAATTTGATTACAACAAAGACGAACCTATAGTTCTCAAACTTGAGAAAAAAGGTCAAGGTGTTGTAACTGCTGCTGACATTGTTGATAATGATCTTTGCAAAGTTACCAACCCTGATCAAGTCATTGCTAACCTTTCTGATGCTAAATCAAAATTATCCATCGAATTGACCGTCGAAAGGGGAGTTGGTTATACCATGGCTAAAGAACAAAAAACTGACATTGTCGGTGAAATTATTCTTGACGCCACTTTTACCCCAGTTCTCAAGGCTAACTATTCTGTTGAACCTACTCGTTTAGGTAAAAAATCCGATTACGATAAATTAACCATGGAAATTTGGACTG
>CAZCWF010000053.1:0-991 GCA_964502305.1 uncultured Gammaproteobacteria bacterium
ACTCTTCAGACATATTTTATATATCCTATAACAACCAAATCTTATCATTTCTTTTCTTCTGGTTCAAGTCTCATCAATTTTCTTATATGATCTCTGGCTGCCGGAGTTTTCACTATATCCAACCAATTTTTATTTACATTCATCTTTTTACCTAAAATTACCTCAACCAAATCACCAGTTTCTAATTTGTCGTCTATTTTTGCCATTTTCCCATTTATCTTTACTCCCAAACATCTATCCCCAATACTTGTATGAATTCTATAAGCAAAATCTAATGCCGTACTATCCTTTGATAATTGAATTGTATCTCCTTTTGGAGTGAACACATAAATATAGCTCGTTAAAACTTTAATTTGGTAATTATTGACATTATCGTTGCCCTTTTGCCATCTAACCAAATCTTTTACCCATTCCATTCCTTTACTCCCACTCATCACCCCTTTCCCCATTTTATAAGCGATATGTGATGCTGGTCCGAATTCATTAAATTCGTGCATGGCTTTAGTTTTAATTTGAATTTCTACAGTTAAGCCACTTTTCCAAGCGATAGTTGTTTGAATTGATCTATATCCATTTGGTTTTGGATTAGAAATATAATCTTCAAACTCTTCTGGGATTGATCTATATTTAGCGTGTAACAACCCTAAAACCGTATAACACTCCACTAAACTATTAGTTAAAACTCGTATTGCCACCCTATCTTTTACTTGATAATCCTCACCCTTTCTCTTTATTTTAGAAAAAGTACTGTACAAACTTTTTATCCGGCCTTCAACTATTACATCTTTTATATTATTAATTTTTAAGATTCTTTCTATCTCAGTACTCACTAAATTCAAAGCTTTAATCTCATCCTTTTCTCTTTCTTTAAATATCTTTTTAATTTTTTCTGCCTCTTCAGGGTAGAGAATTTGAAAAGCCAAATCTTCCAATCTTTTCTTAAAATAATGTAGACCGACATACTCTGCCAATGGTCCATAAATCTGCATTG